>NZ_KV794945.1:1073-1333 GCF_001808875.1 Neisseria sp. HMSC064E01 | reverse complement strand
AGGGGCGGGCAATGGAATGAAATAGACTTTGATGTGGCAATATGGACAGTTCCCGCCCAGCGCATGAAGCACGAGAAGACCGCGCCTAAACCGCCCCATGCCGTGCCGCTGGCTGACTGGACGCTTGAACTTTTGGCAGAACTGAAAGAGCTTACCGGTAATACGCCGTTTCTGTTTCCGAGCCGTACCAAGACGGACGGTTTTATCAGCGATGCAACCATCAGCCGAATCATTGAGCGCATGGGCTACAAAGGCAGAGT
>NZ_KV794945.1:0-973 GCF_001808875.1 Neisseria sp. HMSC064E01 | reverse complement strand
AAAGAGTTTATGCAATGGTATAGCGACTTTTTGCGGGAACGGTATAACCAAGCATTGAGATTGATTCAAGATGGCGAGACGGATTAGAGGTCGTTTGATGAAAAGAAAGGATTAAAACAATGACCAATACCGATAACCAAGATACTGATACGAAGAAAAATTATTGCCTTGATAATGAAAGATTCAAAGCTATTTATCAAATAAAAGGTACAAAAAAATTTGGCAAAGCACTAGGGGCATATTGGTTTAATGCTGAAAAGGTTATGAGAAGAGCCTTTTATGCCGCTGATCACTCGCCTGAATCATTTTGCTGGAAACAGAAAAGTACAGAGGAAATCGAAAAGACGGAGCAAGAATGTTTTGAGGCAATCAAAAAATTCGAGGAGGAATTTGAAGAACCCTATAATTATCAAGAACAATTAAAACCTGTAATTGAGGGCTTGTCTTATGGGCAAGACTGGAAAACACTGGTGGAAATGCAGCATGTATTTACAGCAAAAGCTATTTTTGATTATGTAACAGATTTTGACAGCCTTAGTTATGAGGATAGATTCTATAAATTTCAGGGGCTTGCAAACCTAATAACTGATTCAATCGGACTAATAGAGCTTGAATTAAATTCAGGCGAAATAGGTATGCAATCTATTATAGAAAACGCCCGCAAAGCAGGTAAAGCCAAGCAAAGCCCCTATGAGAAAGCAGGAACGATAGCAGCCGTAAATCAGTTATTGGAGGAAAGAAAGGAAAAGCTGAATGAAAGAGGGGGGAAAGCTGAATTAATCCGCCTGATTATCCGCAAAATTGATGATGATGAAATCCCAGCCCCCGATGTTCCGACAGAAAGAACGGTTACAGCTTGGGTAAACCAGTTTCAGAAAAATATGAAATCAACAAGCTGACTTCATGAAATCAACACGGTGTTTCATGAAATCAACACGCTACTTCCTTAACAGCCGCCCACATGGGCGGCTAT
>NZ_KV794944.1:24284-48493 GCF_001808875.1 Neisseria sp. HMSC064E01 | reverse complement strand
ACGTGCGGTTTGCTACGTTCAAATTTTTCCTTTGCCATGGCAAATTTCCTATCTTTAAAATACTGAGAAAATGGTATTTGGTGCCCATGGGCAGATTTGAACTGCCGGCCTCTCCCTTACCAAGGGAGTGCTCTACCCCTGAGCTACATGGGCCAATAGACTATTGGAGCGGGTGAAGGGAATCGAACCCTCACCGTAAGCTTGGAAGGCTTCTGCTCTACCATTGAGCTACACCCGCAGACTTACTGCATCAATGCTCCAACACATTGGAATTTGGTGGTGGGAGAAGGATTCGAACCTTCGAAGCTCTCGCAACAGATTTACAGTCTGCCCCCTTTGACCGCTCGGGAATCCCACCAAAAGAGAACGCAAGTTTATTCGCGACTCAGATTTTCGTCAAGCTCTTTTTTAATTTTGTTTTTTAAAAATCACTCAATTTATTGCTTTAAAAAAGAATTTATTTGAACTGAATGATTTTTTCGTATTTTGCCATCAGCTCTTCGTGCGTTTCAGGATGCTCTTCATCAATCAGGATACAGTCTACAGGGCATACCTGCTGGCATTGCGGTTCATCGTAATGACCTACACATTGCGTACACAAATTAGGATTGATTTCGTAGATTTCTTCACCTTGCGAGATGGCGTCATTGGGGCACTCAGGCTCGCAAACGTCACAGTTAATGCACTCATCTGTAATAAAGAGCGACATTTCTTTTCCTTTTTCATTTAAATTATCAAAACCGATTGGGCGCGGATTATAGCACAAACGCGTCAAAAACAATCCGTTTAGGCGAATGTTTACACCCTGGTAATGATTCTCAAATCTCTTACTATTCAGCTACTTGGACAAATTGCAAAAGCACAAAACTGCTCTTGCCCGCCCGCCCTTCGCGATAAGGTTCCAACCACTCGGGAAAATCGGGCAGCTCCCCTGCTTCAATATAGACCATTGCCCCGTTTTTCAAGCTGTTTTTCAAAGAAGCAAACAAATTTTCCCAACCCTGCCACGCAAACGGCGGATCCAAAAAGACCACATCAAACTTTTCAGACGACCTCTGCAAATACACAAGGCCATCAGTATTAAGGATTTCCAGTTTATCCAAACCCAATACTCTTGCGTTTTGCCGCAGCATATCGGCAGTTTTACGGTTATTGTCTGCCAGCACTGCCCTCTTCGCGTTACGGGACGCAGCTTCAAATCCCAACGCACCGCTTCCGGCAAACAAATCCAACACGCTCATACCGGTCAAATCCTGACCGAGCCAGTTGAACAGTTTTTCGCGGACACTGTCAGGCGTCGGACGCAGACCGTCTGCATCTGCAAAAACCAATTTCCGCCCCCTGCATTGTCCGCCGATGATGCGGACTTGATTTGAATGTTTGCTGTGTTTGCTCATAATTAAAACGAATCGTCCGACAGTTTCAGACGACCTCTAAAGAATGACAAAGCAGCCATTATACCGCAGCGTTTTTTCATTTAAGGCCGCATGAAAACAAATCTACCCATCGCAAAAATTTATTTTTTATGATGATAAACTTACAAAATTTTATAAATTATAAAATATTTTCTCAAATAAAAAGGTCGCTTACGTTTGCCATTAGAACTTTCCCACCGCTTTTTCAGTCTATTTGCCATAATACTTAATGAAAATATGGATGGCTGACAATGCCACTTTGGAAAATTATTTTGGGTGTTTATATCAGCGGTGTAATTGCCTTCACCGCCCACGCCCATTTTTTTGATGAATATTACCGCCACTTGGGATTGATACCGAACTTGGGGCGCGGTCTGCTTTGGTTCGTCTTTTGTCTGCCCTTGATTGGCAAAACTGTCGCTTTGATAGTCAGTTTGTTCTTTCTTGCCACGTTGGTTTTCGCGAGACGTTGAGTCCTTTCTTAATAAGACTGAAAAGGTCGTCTGAAAAATTTTTCAGACGACCTTTTGGTTTTGAATTTGACGACATGAAATATTGAACTGCGTTTCACCGTGTTAAGTGCATTTTAAACCTAAAGCTCATGAAACTAGATAAATTACATTTGCTTATTTATAATGAGTAGTCATTTTTGAAACATTAATGTAAGGCTATTATCATGTCAGATCTGAATCTCAGTAACAGCATATTTCAAGGTTACAACGACAAACATGGCTTAATGATTTGTGGCTATGAATGGGGTTGGAGCAAAGCCGATGAGGCTGCTTATGTAGCAGGTGAATACAAACTCCCTGAAAATAAAATCGACCATACATTTGCCAACAAATCCCTCTATTTCGGCGAGCAGGCAAAAAAATGGCGTTACGACAACACGATAAAATATTGGTTTGAAATGTGGGGACACCCCTTAGACGAAAATGAATTGGGCGGTGCTTTTGAAAAATCCCTAGTGCAAACCAACTGGGCAGCTACTCAGGGTAACAAAATTGACAATCCAAACAAATTTCTCCAGCCCGAACACGTCGATAATTTTCTCTACCACATTGAGAAACTACGCCCTAAATTGATTCTCTTCATGGGAAGCAATCTGACCAATTATCTTAATCGCGCAAATGTATTGCCTCGCTTCGAGCAGCTTGTCGGAAAACAAACTCAACCGCTACGAGTAGTACAAAAAGATTTTAGCGGCACACGTTTCAAGGTCAGATTCCAATCGTTTGAAAATTGCGAAGTCGTCTGCCTGCCTCACCCCAGTGCCAGTCGCGGTCTATCGTACGATTACATAGCCTTATTTGAACCAGAAATGAACCGTATTTTATCGGACTTTAAAACGACACGCGGATTCAAATAAACCAATCACAGAAAAGCAAAGGTCGTCTGAAATTTTTCAGACGACCTTTTCTCTTTTAAACCGACCTAATCTCACTCTTTCGTTGCAGGCGGTTCAATCTGTTCTTTCCAGCCGCATTCTTTTTGCGGGCAGACTTTTTCCACGCCCCAGCGTTTGGTGGTTTTGATGGTCAAAACCGGCCAATGGCAGTTCGGGCATTCTTCGGCGACGGGCGGATTCCAAGTGGCGTAGTTGCAGTCGGGATAGGTGCTGCAACTGTAAAACAGTTTGCCGTAGCGGGATTTGCGCTCGACGAGGTTGCCTTTTTTGCATTGCGGGCATTGGACGCCGGTGTCTTTAGGTTTTTCCAACGGCTCGACGTGTTTGCATTTGGGGTAGTTCGCGCAGCCGATGAATTTGCTGCCGGTGCGGCTGTATTTGTACACCAGCCGTCCGCCGCATTTGGGACATTCGCGTCCGTCGAGTTCGGCTTGTTCTGCTTCGGCTTTGGCGATGCGCTCGGCGGCTTCTTCGGCGGTTTCGTTGACGTTGCGGGTGTAGCTGCACTCTGGATAACCGGCGCAGGCGACGAAACGACCCATTTTGCCGAACTTGATTTGCAGTTTGTGTTCGCCGCATTTAGGGCAGGTTTCGTCGAGTTCCTGCGTGGTGAATTTGGCGCGTTCTATGCCTTCTTTTTCTTCCACTTGTTTGATGAACGGTTTCCAGAATTTGTCCATCACGGGAATCCAGCGGCGTTTGCCGTCGGCGATTTCGTCGAGCTGGTCTTCAAGCTTGGCGGTGAAGTGGTAATCGACGTATTGGGCGAAGTGTTCGGTCAGGAATTTGTTGACGATGTCGCCTGTGTCGGTGGGCATGAAGCGTTTTTGCTCCAGGGTAACGTATTCGCGGTCTTTGAGCGTGGAGATGATGCTGGCGTAGGTCGAGGGGCGGCCGATGCCGTATTCTTCGAGGGCTTTAACCAGCGTGGCTTCGTTGTAGCGCGGCGGCGGGGTGGTGAAGTGTTGTTCGCCGTAGAGTTTGTCCACGGGCAATTTGTCGCCTTCGCTCATTTCGGGCAGTTTTTTGCTGTCTTCGCCTTCTTCATCGTCGCTGCTTTCTTCGTAAACGCTGAGGAAGCCTGCGAAGGTTTGCACTTGTCCGGTTACGCGGAATACGCCTTTACCGACGGTAATATCAACGGTGGTTTGGTCGAATTTGGCGGGCGTCATCTGACAGGCGACGGTACGCTGCCAAATCATTTGATAGAGTTTGAACTGGTCTGCGCTCAGGAAGGGTTTGACGCTTTCGGGCGTGCGGTACACGGAAGTCGGACGGATGGCTTCGTGCGCTTCTTGGGCGTTTTTGGATTTGGTTTTGTATTGTTTGGCGGCACTCGGCAGATATTCTTTGCCGATTTTGTTTTCGATGTAATGGCGGATTTCGGTTAACGCTTCATCGGCCAAGTTCACGCTGTCGGTACGCATATAGGTAATCAGACCGATAGCGCCCTGCCCCACGTCTATCCCTTCGTAAAGCTGCTGGGCGGTACGCATGGTGCGGTCGGTGGTGAAGCCGAGTTTGCGCACGGCATCCTGCTGCATGGTCGATGTAGTGAACGGCGCGGCGGGATTGCGGCTGCGCTTTTTCTTTTCGATGGCGGTAACGACTGCCTCTTTGCCTTCGAGTTCTTTCAACACGTCGGCTTGCGCGGCTTCGTTCGGCAGGTCGAATTGTTCGAGTTTCGCGCCGTTATATTGGGCGAGTTTGGCGGTGAACTTGCTGCGGCCTTTGTGGCTGTCAAGATGCACCGTCCAATATTCCTGCGCTTCAAACGCGCGGATCTCGTTTTCGCGTTCGCAAATCAGGCGCAAAGCGGGACTTTGCACACGACCCGCACTCAAACCGCGGCGGATTTTTTTCCACAACAATGGCGAGAGGTTAAAACCGACCAAATAATCCAGCGCGCGGCGGGCTTGTTGCGCATCCACCAAGTCCATTTCGATTTCACGCGGGTTGGCGACGGCGTCGAGCACAGCGTTTTTGGTGATTTCGTGGAACACGACACGCTGCGGCTTGATGTTTTTCAGACCGCGTTTGGATTTGAGGATTTCAAAAAGATGCCAAGAAATCGCTTCGCCTTCCCTATCCGGGTCGGTTGCGAGGTAGATGTTTTCGGCTTCTTTGGCTCCGGCAACAATCGCATCGACGTGTTTGGCGTTGCGTTTGATCAGCTCGTATTTCATGGCGAAGTCGTGTTCGGGATCGACGGCACCGTTTTTGGGGACGAGGTCGCGGACGTGGCCGTAGGAGGCCAGAATTTCGAAATCGCCGCCAAGGTATTTTTTCAGGGTTTTGGCTTTGGACGGTGATTCGACGATTAAAAGGTTTTTCGCCATTGTCTGTTCTCTTTTAATGTATTGGATGATGCGTTTCAGACGACCTTTCTGAACAAGCTGCGTCAAAAGGTCGTCTGAAAAGGTTTAATGCATGGTCGCTTTGCCGTTGAGCGCGCCCATCAGGTCGTCGCCGATTAAGACGGGCAATTCGCTTTTGTGCGCCCACAACAAGAGCAACACCAGCACTTTCGCCGTATCGAGCGTGATTTCTTCGGGCGGGATGTGCATCAGGGCGTGGATGACGATTTCGCGCTGCTCGTAAGTGATAGCGCGTTCGGCAACCAGATACTGCATCAGCCCGATGACTTCCTGCGGCAGGTTTTCGATTTCTTCGTTGCAATACACGCGCAGAGCATGGCTGTCGAACGGCGCGGCGGAGAATTCGGACGTGTTGAACAACACTTCCATCATCATCAGCGTATTGCCGATTTCCGTTACGTCAAAACCCGCATCTTCCAACAGGCGGCCCAAATCCTCCGGCGGCGGGCAGTTGTCGAAATCTTGGAAGTGTTCGATGAGATAGGCGATGACTTCTGTCATGCTGGTTCCTTAATGAATGAATCGATTATGCTTTTATGCGCTGGTAGCGTCCGCCCGGCAAGGCGGCGACGATGCCGTCGAGTTCGTATTCCAGCAGTCGGGCGTAAACGTCTGCCGCCGCCCATGCGGTTTGCTGCGCCAATATATCGGGATGCACGGGGTCGTAACCCATGGCGTTCAGCAGTTCGTCTTCTGATGTCGGCACGGCAACCGTATTGGCTTGCCCCGGCTGTTTTCGGACATGAAGGTCGTCTGAAAACGGCAAAACAGGTTCAGACGACGCCTCTCTGACGGCAGTGCGTTTTTCCGTTTTTTTGTTTTTCTTATTTATAGAATATGATGGAACTGCCGCATTTTGCAATAGCCCCGGACATTCGTGAAGGATGTCGTCCAAACATTCCACCAATTTTGCGCCGTCTTTAATCAGCTTGTGGCAGCCTTTGCTGTGCGGATTGTCTATCGAACCAGGCACCGCCATCACCTCCCGCCCCATCTCCGCCGCCAGCTTGGCGGTAATCAGCGAACCAGATTCCAACGCTGCCTCGACCACCAGCGTAACCTGCGACAACGCGGCAATAAGGCGGTTGCGGCGCGGGAAGTTGCCCGCAAACGGGCGCGTATCCAAAGGAAACTCGCTGACAATCAATCCTTTTTCAGCGATTTCATAGGCAAGGTTTTTATTGGACGGCGGGTAAATGCGGTCTATGCCCGTCCCCCATACGGCAATGGTGCTGCCATCTGCCTGCAATGCACCTTGATGGGCGGCCGTGTCGATACCCGAAGCCATACCCGACACGACGGGAATATCCTTTTCGCTCAACGCTCTGCCGAAATCTTTGGCAATCCGCATCGCCTGCGGCGTGGCATGACGGCTGCCGACGATGGCGGCGGAAGGTTTGTGCAGCAGTTGCACGTTACCGCGCAAAAACAAAACCGGCGGTGCGGTAATGCCCTGCGTCAGCATTTCGGGGAAATCATCATCTTGCAGCAGCAACAAACGGCAGCCGTCCTGCGTTTCCCATTGCAACGCCGCTTCCGCAGCCTTTTGCGCCAACGCCCGTTTGTCCGCGTTGCGCCAAGATTCGACTGCCTGCTTGTGGCGCACCACCGCGGTAATTTGCTCCGCCGGAGCGTCCAGCGCGGCTTTCGCGCTGCCGAAACGTTGCAGCAGGAGCAAGAAACCCTCTGCGCCGACATAAGGTGTAAACGCCAGTTGCAGCCAAGCAAGGCGGTCGTTTTCCGTCATGAATTGTGTCCCCTTGTTGTTTTCAGACGACCTTTGTCCGGAAGGTCGTCTGAAAACGGATAAATGTCAGTATTTAAAGATAAAGCCGGCAAGCTTTAAGCCGATACGGCGTTCCCGCGCCTGCTTCCGGTTTCGTGTCCGTTCACCGCCATGCGGATGCTGCCAAACAGCCGACAGTCCGTTAGTAACTTTTGTAATATTTTTATATTCTACACGATACGGTAGAAATATCCGTTATACAAATGATTGTCGCACGCAGCCGTGATTCCTTCTCACCCTGCACGGAAATGGCGCACTCAATATAGTGGATTAACTTTAAACCCGTACGGCGTTGCCTCGCCTTAAGCTCAAAGAGAACGATTCTCTAAGGTGCTGAAGCACCCAAGTGAATGGGTTCCGTACTATCTGTACTTCTGCGGCTTCGCCGCCTTGTCCTGATTTAAATTTAATCCACTACAAATGAACCGGATTCGCATCAGTGGGTTGAATACGGCAAAAGCGAACAGATTAATGGCAAACAAGGTCGTCTGAAAACATACCGCGCCGTGCCGTATGCTTTCAGACGACCTTTTATCCTACTGCCGCCCTACTCTTCTGCTTTTTCCGCTGCGCTGCGGCGGGAAACGCTGATGCCTAATTGTTTGAGTTTGCGGTAGAGGTGCGTGCGCTCCAAGCCGACTTTTTGGGCGACGCGGCTCATGTTTTGCCCTTCTTGGGCGATGTGGTACTCGAAATAGCGGCGCTCCAATTCTTCACGCAATTCGCGCAAAGGCATATTGAAGTTGAAACCACCGACGATTTCGGTGGCGACCGTTGCCCGTTTTTGCCCCAATGCGGCAACGACCGCCTGCTCGTGGACTTCTTGTCCGTCCGCCTCCAGCATCAGGTTTTTCACGACGCTGCGGAGCTGGTCGAAGTTGCCCGGCCAGTTGTATTGGCACAGGACGGTCAGCGAGCCGTTGCTGAATTTGACGGGCTGGATTTTTTCGCTGTCCGCCAATTCGGTCATGACTTGGTTGACCAAGAAGGCGATGTCTTCGGATTGGCTGCGCAACGGCGGGATGCTGATGACGTTGCCGGAGAGCAGTTCGGACAACTTGGCATCGTCGATGGCGTCTGCCGGGCTTTCATCGGCGGCGTGGCTGCCGGCGACGATGACGCGCACGTTGTAACGGTCTGCCTTGCCGAGGATGAAGCTGATGCCGTTTTGGATGTTTTTGCTGTACTGCGCGGCATCACCGAGATAGAGCGTGCCGCCCGATGCTTTTTGCAGCAGCTCCAATGGCGCATCGGCAATGAGTTCGACGCGACTGAGTCCGACCCAAGGCGTGCCGCTTTTGTGGAAATAACGGGCAACGATTTCAAACGGCGAACCGGTTTCGCCGCTGAGCAGCACGGGTCCGCTTTTTTTCACGGCAGGCTCAAGTTGTTGCTTGAATTCTTGAATGGCGGGGCTGTTGCCGAGTTTGTCGAAGGACAAGCCCGCCGCCATCTGCATTTCGCCGTGTTTGAGGGCGCGGTCGACGGTAGAGAGCAGTTTTTGCAGGGCAATCGGTTTTTCCAGAAAATCAAGTGCGCCGATTTTAGTGGCTTCGACGGCAGTGTCGATGCTGGCGTGTCCGCTCATCATCACAACGGGCATGTTGAGCTGTCCGTTTTTCGCCCACTCTTTGAGCAGGGTAATCCCGTCGCAGTCAGGCATCCAGATGTCCAACAACACCATGGCGGGACGGGTTTGGTGGCGCAGTTGGCGCGCCTCTTCGGCGTTCTCCGCCAAAGCCACGGAATAACCTTCGTCTTGGAGGATTTCCGAGAGCAAGTCGCGGATACCTACTTCGTCATCTACAATTAAAATATCACTGCTACGCATAAGTTTCTACCAATCGGGGTAAGGCTATTTTCACACACGCGCCGCCTTCGTTCTGATTGCTCAGGCTGATGCGGCCGCCGTGCTCTTCGATGATTTTCTTCACAACGGGCAATCCCAGTCCCGTACCTGTCGGCTTGTCGGTAACATACGGCTCGAAGGCATTATGCAGCATTTCCTTGCTGAAACCTTTGCCGTTGTTACAAACGGTCAATAAAACCTGTCCGTCGTTATCTTCACCGACGCTGACATTCACTTGAGGAACTTCTGCCTCTTCCGCCGCCTCTGCCGCGTTTTTGAAAATATTGTGCAACACCTGCCGCATGGCGGTGGTATCGGCGGAAATCGGCTGCGGCTTGTCGGACAAGTTCGGAACAAAGCGGCACGCCCCGCCTTCGTACAGCAGCAACACTTCTTCAACCAAGCGGTTCAAATCGTGTTTTTCAAAATTCAGCGACGGGGCGCGGGCGTAATTGCGGAAGGCTTCGACCATTTCTTTTAATGCCGCCACCTGTTTGACGATGGTGTCGGTCGAACGGCTGAGGATTTGGGCGTGTTGTTCGTCCAATTTATCATGCAATTTCCATGCCAATCTCTCGGCGGAAAGTTGAATGGGCGTGAGCGGATTGCGGATTTCATGCGCCAACCGTTTCGCCACCTCGCCCCACGCGGCTTCTTTCTGCGCGCGGATGAGGACGGTAATGTCGTCAATCACCATCACCACGCCATTGTCGTTGTCGTCAGGCAAGATGGTGGCTTTACCCAAGAGAATTCGTGCATCGTCAGGGGCGGCGTATTCGACTTGGACGGGCTTGGCGGCATCGGCAGTTTCTTCAATGGAGGCAAACACTTCGGCAAGCAGGGTCTGTTGCGGCGATTGTCCGCGCCAGTCGTGCCAGTTGCTGCCCCACAGCGGCACCAATTCAATGCCCAAAATCCGTTCGGCGGCTTTGTTGAAGGTTTTCAGACGACCTTCGGCATCCAAAGTAATCACGCCCGTGGTCAAACTTTCCAACACGCATTCGAGATAGTGGCGCGCCGCTTCTTCACGCAGGCGGTTGTGTTCGTCAGCTTCTTTGGCGATGGCAAGCTGTTCGGTCATGTGGTTGAACAACTGGGTCAATCTGCCGAATTCGTCGTTGCGGAACACGGGGCGTTTCTGGCTGAAATCGCCTTGCGCCACCGCCCTTGCGCCTTCTGCCAACGACAATACCGGCTCGACGAAGCGACGGGCGAAATACAGCGCCATAACCAGCGCGAGGAAAATCGCCAACAGCGCGGCAACCAGCAAAGTCGCCAAGAAGAAGGTTTGCAGGCCTTGTTTGGTGTAACTCAATTCGGCGTATTTCGCCCGCGCCGCTTCAATCAGCGTCGCATCTTGCGCCACATCCTGCGGGATGGGCTGGCGGAAAAACAAGGCATAATCGCGTCCGTTGTGCGCGCCGATGAGCATCCAGCCTTGCGCGTACAAGACATTTTCTATGTTTTCCAAACTGCGTATCGAGCCGGTCTGTTCCAGCTTCTCCCATCCTTCTTTGTCGAGTTCGGGCTGGTTTAGTTTCAGCGGATTGACACTTTTCTCGGTTTTATGGGTTTTGACATCATAAAGCGAAAGCTGGGTAAAGCCGCCCGATTTAGCCGCATTTGTCAGGGCTTTGCCCAAGTCGCCGTCCACAGACGCGGTGCTGATCAGGTCGATTTGCACCGGCGTGGCGTTGCTGACGGCGTTGTCCACCGCCAGATTCAGCGCGGATTTGCTCAAGTTCAGACTGCGTTCGAGGGCTTCATGGGTATCGTTGCCGAACCACGAATTAATCGTGCCGTTGATGAACTGCGCGGAAATGCCGAACAGGAACACGCCCGGCAATACCGCCACCAGCGTAAACATTCCCGACAGCCGCCGCGCAATCTGCGAGCCGAACACGCCCTTGCTTTTGTCGCGCATGAGGAGCAGGACATAGCGCGTCAAAACCGATGCCAACACCAGCATCAGCAGCGCACACAGAGCGATAATCCACCAGAAATATTCTGCCAGCGGGCTGGTGCTGCCCGTTGCTATGGTCAGTCCGTAAAGCAGTCCCACCGCCGCCAACACAGCAATCAGGAGAAAGCGGCGCATGGTTTACTCCTGAGAGATGGTCAGAGACTTCCAGCCGGAATCCAAGTGCCAGTTTTTAGAAGTCAATGCGTTGATTTGGAAGGGTTTGGGCAGCTTCGCCGTCGAGAGCAGCAGGCGGATTTCGGCTTGCGTGTCTTTCGCTGCGACGCCGCTTAACGCGCCTTTGGACAGCACTTTCCAGTTGGCGACCGCACCTACGCCGCGCAAGGCGGTATCGAGCGTGTCGTATTCGGTGGAAAACGTGCCGACGGTTATGCGGTAGCGGTTGGTCAGCGGATGGAAGGAAAGTTTGTAGTGGATGGTGTTGTCGCTGTTGAGCAGCTGGTCAAACTTGAAGCGGTAAGACGGCATGGAAGGCGCGGAAAGCTGCCAGCTCAAAGTGAAATTCAACGGCACGCCCTGCCGGAGCGCCTGTTTGAGCTGGTCGGGCAAATCGGTGCGGAAACGGCTGCTGACGGAAAGCTGTCCGGTTTCGGTCAGCTTCGCCTCGGAGCGGGTTACGCTGATGCCCTCCGCCGCAGCATTCAGCGACAGGGCGAGTAACAGCGTTCCAAACAGCCGTTTACTGCTTTTTGATAAGCGCGTAATAAAAGCCATCTTGATGTTTGTTCGGTAAAAGCACACGCGATTCGATCAGCTCGGCATCGGCGTGGCGGTTGAGGAATTTTTGCAACTGAACGTCGTTTTCTTCGACGAACACCGAGCAGGTGGCAAGCAGCATTCTGCCGTTTTTCGTCAGGGTTTGCCAAAGCGCGTCCAGCAATGCCTCCTGCTGACGGGCGGTTTTGGCGGCATCGGTCGGACGGCGCAGCCATTTCACGTCGGGATTGCGCCGCGCCACACCCGAAGCGGTACACGGCACGTCGGCAAGGATGGCGTCGAAAGGCTTTCCATCATACCACGCCGCCAAGTCCTGTGCATCGGCGCAAGTCAGAGCGGTCGTCTGAAACCCCAAACGGTCAATATTGTCCTTCACCCTTTTCAGACGACCCTCGTCTATATCCAAAGCGGTAACATGACAATCCGCCAGTTCCAACATATGCCCTGTTTTCCCGCCCGGTGCGGCGCACGCATCTAAAATCCGTTCGCCGTCTTTAGGGTTTAACAGATACGCCGCCTGCTGCGCTCCAAAATCCTGCACCGACACCAGCCCTTCGGCAAAACCGGGCAGCCGGTTGACGGGAACCGCCTCGTCCAACGTTACCGCATATTCGTCCAACACCTTAGCCGCAATACCTTCCGCCGCCAGCTTTTCCAGATACGATTCGGCATTGCCGTGGCGGCGGTTGACCCGCAGCGTCATCGGCGGATGCGATTGCAGCGCGGTGGTGATGTTGTGCCAGTGTTTCGGATAATGGTTTTTCAGGTATGCCACCCACCAAAGCGGCAGGTTGTGTTTCGCCACATCGTCTTTTTTGCACGAAGCCTCCAGCTTCTGCCGCTCGCGCAAAAAACGCCGCAAAATCGCGTTGGCAAACGAGCGGAACTGTCCGCGCCCGATTTTCGCGATGCTCTCCACCGCTTCGTTGACCACCGCATGAGGCGCGTTGCGCGTGTAATGCAGTTGGTACATCGCCGCCAAAAGCAGGCTTTCGAGCTGCGGATTGTCAATCGGCTTTTTCAGCATCTGCGCAAGCATATGTTTCAAACTGCCCAAATAACGCTGGCAGCCGTAGGCAATATCCTGCAACGCGCCGTTTTCCTGCGCCGTCAGCTCGGGATGCGCTGCGCGGATTTGCGCCAACACATCCTGAAGGTTGCGCCCTTCGGCGACCGCCGCAATGCTGTCGGCGGCGAGTTTTTGGGCGAGGGACATACTCATAAATTCAATTCCTTAAATGACTGCTTCGGTTCGATTTGTTCGTTAAAAATGTAAACACTATATAAGCGGTTCGGGCGGTGTTCGGGGCAAAACTCAATTTCTGTTAATCCGATTGCCTGTTTGCAGCAATATCCATATAGTTTGTTTTTTATGCCACATAAAGGACCCATCATGACTTTACGCGCCCTTTCCCTGCTTGCCGTTTCTGCCGCACTCGTTTCCGGCAGTCTGACCACCGCAGCGGCACCGCACAAACATTCCCGCGCCATCTCCCAAGCGCAAGCCGTCAAAATCGCCAAGAAACGCGTCGGCGGCGGACGCGTTACCGACGTGGATTACAGCAGAGGCCGTTGGGAAATCGAAATCCGCAGAGGCTGCACCGAATACGATGTGGACGTTTCCTCACAAAGCGGCCGCGTCATCAAAGTGGACACCGACAACCACTGCGACGATTAATCGATTCTTGATTAATGGATTCTTATAGGAAGCCGGACTGCCTGTCCGGCTTTTCTGTTTTCAGACGACCTCAAGTTTACCCGAGGTCGTCTGAAAACCTTTTATCTGCCGTTTTGCCTGACTTAGGACTTTCAGACGACCGCTCCGTCCCGCTCCAACAATGCCCGATAGCGTTGTGCGTCCTGCGGCGAATAGCAACAGAAAACGATTTTTTCGACAGACGGACACTGCGGCAAGGTTTTTTTCAAAATCGCCAAAGCGGTTTCGGCAGCCAAATCGGCGGGGAAACGGTACACGCCCGTGCTGATACAGGGGAAGGCGATGCTGCGGATGCCGTGTTCTTGTGCCAGCAGCAGGGAATTTTGATACGCTTCCGCCAGCTTGACCGCTTCGCTGCGGTGTCCGCCGAACCAAACCGGCCCGACGGTGTGAATCACAAATTTCGCCGGCAGCCGGTAGCCTTGGGTGATTTTCGCTTCGCCCGTGCGGCAGCCGTTCAACTGCCTGCACTCTTCCAGCAACTCCCGTCCCGCCGCGCGGTGAATCGCGCCGTCCACTCCGCCTCCGCCCAACAGCGAGGAATTAGCGGCATTCACGATGGCATCGACTTCAAGTTTCGTAATATCGCCTTCGACTACTTCAAACACTGCCATGATCTGCTCCTAAACTTGGGTCATTCTTGTCGTCAGTTTAATATAGTGGATTAACTTTAAACCAGTACGGCGCTGCCTCGCCTTTCCGTACTATCTGTACTGTCTGCGGCTTCGTCGCCTTATCCTGATTTAAATTTAATCCACTATAAAAACCAAACGTTTCCCTGCCGATATTTTCAGACGACCTCTGAATCATCAGAAGAAAGGTCGTCTGAAAATTAATCAGTCTGCAAACGGCTTCTATAAAACCGTTCCAACCTCAATCTTATGCCCTGCCGCAAACGCCACAATCGGCATCCGCTTGCTGCCCGAAGGCTGCAATTCGGTAATGTTCAACGCGTTCTCGCCGCAGGCGACAACCAAGCCGTCAGCCGAGCAAGACAACACTTCGCCCGCCCCGCCTTGTTGTGCCACTACTTCAGCCCGCCAGATTTTCATTGGTTTTCCCTGATATTCCACCCACGCAGCGGGAACGGGGTTGAAGGCGCGGATTTTGCGTTCAATCACTGCCGCGCTTTCGTTCCAATCGATACGCGCTTCTTCTTTGCTTAATTTTTGCGCATAAGTCACACCTTCTTCGGGCTGTTTGACGCTTTTCAGACGACCTTCTGTTTTTAATTGTTGCAAATCAGCAACAATCGCCGCCGCACCGAGATTCATCAGCGCATCGTGTACTTCATTCGCCGTATCGGTCGGTTGGATGGCGTAACGGTGTTCGCTGACCACATCGCCGGTATCCAAGCCGATGTCCATCTGCATGATGCACACACCCGTCTCGGCATCGCCCGCTTCAATCGCCCGCTGAATCGGCGCCGCGCCGCGCCAACGGGGCAGCAGCGAGGCGTGGATGTTGAGACAGCCGTGTTTCGGCGTATCCAACACGTCTTGCGGTAAAATCAGTCCGTAGGCGGCAACGACCATCACGTCGGCATCGACTTCTTTGAGCATTTGCAGAGATTCGGCGTTGTTGCGCAGTTTTTCAGGCTGCGCCACGCGTAAACCCAATTCCAATGCGGCCTGCTTCACGGGAGACGGGGCAAGCTGCATCCCGCGTCCTTTGGGACGGTCGGGCTGGGTCAACACCAGCGGGATTTCAAAACCGGCGGCGGCAATGGCTTTTAAGGCGGCAGCGGCAAAATCGGGCGTACCGGCAAAGATGACTTTCATGGGAAACTCCTTGGAAATGGGTTTCAAACGACCTATATAGCGCAACGGCAAACATTGCGACAGGTCGTCTGAAAGTTTGAAAAACAACGGCTTGCTGCCGCTTTCCTCTTTCAGACGACCTGTTCGACCGTATCATTCGGCTTTTAGATGGTGTGTTTCTGACGTTTTTTCAGTTTGGTCTTAATCCGACCCTGTTTAAGCTGCGACAGGCGTTCGACAAAAACGATGCCCATCAGGTGATCCAACTCGTGCTGCACGCAAATCGCCAACAGCCCGTCCGCCTCCAGCGTGAATTTCTCGCCTTTTTCGTTCAAAGCCTCGACCTTGACGCGCTCAGCGCGGGTAACGGTGTCGTAAATGCCCGGCACGGACAGGCAGCCTTCTTCGTAAGTGGTTTCGCCGTCTTTTTCAACAATGACGGGGTTGATAAACACGCGCGGCTCGCTGCGGTCTTCAGTCAAATCCATCACAACCACACGCTCATGCACATCGACCTGCGTCGCCGCCAGCCCGATACCGCGCGCTTCATACATGGTTTCAAACATATCGGCAACCAGCTTTTGGATGCGCTCATCGACTTGCTCGACAGGCTTCGCCACGGTGTGCAGACGCTCGTCGGGATATTGCAGGATATTCAGTAAAGCCATAATTTTCTCTTCGTTTTTCAATACTCGGGACGCGCATTCAAACGCGTCCGGCAGCAGATTGTGTGTGTTTTCATACAAATTTTGCGCCTGTCTTCACAATTCCCGTGATGACACTAACATTCAATGATAAAATATGCGTCAATGAATTTCTGTTCAATGCGCACGAAACGCCTATTGACGTTTTTTAAAGGGGGACGGCGGTTTTTTGCAAACTCCCGGCCATTTCATTTTCTCCGTTTATCATTTAAAGACAAACCGAATCAATTTCAAGGGGAACGGTTATGCAACAACGTATTATAACCCTGCTTTGTGTCGCGGGCATGGCAATTTCCGCCCACGCTCAAGCAGCTTCATTAAAAGTGCGCCCCGATGCGCCGCAACGCTACGTCGTGAAAAACGGCGACACACTCTGGGGCATCTCCGGCAAATATCTGTACAGCCCGTGGCAGTGGAACCGCCTTTGGGGCGCCAACCGCGGCGAAATCCGCAATCCGCATCTGATTTATCCGGGTCAGGTGTTGGTTTTGCGCTACGTCAACGGCCGCCCGCAACTGGGCTTCGAAAACGGCTCCGCAGGCAATGACGGCATTCCGGTCATCAAACTCAGCCCGCGCGTCCGCGAAACCTCTTCAGGCTACGGCATCCAAACTGTCAACGTGAACTTCTACCGCATGTTCATGCAACATCCGCAGTTCATCGACCAAATGAAGACCCAAGACGCACCGCGCCTGATCGACGGTCCTGACAACCGCATCATGTACAGCAAAGGCGAACGCGTGTACGCCTACGGCGTTACCGAACCCGGCCGCTATCTGGTTTACCGCGCCGTCAAAGACCTGACCGATCCCGATACCCGCAAATACCTCGGTCAAGAAGTCGTCTTCAGCGGCATCGTCAGCACCCTGCCCTACACCAACAGCGCGCTGGACTCCGCTTCCAACGAAGACCGCAAATACCTGAAAGACGGCGAATACTACACCCGCCTGCACCCGCTGGCGAAAGTGCCAACCCAAACCGCGCAGCCTATGATTGTGGAAGAAGCCGTTTCCGAAATCCGCAAAGGCGATTTCCTGCTGAAAATGGACGGCGAAACCGAGCCTTTCCAAATCATGCCGCACGCGCCGACGCAACACATCGACGGTAAAGTCATCTCCATCCTCGACGGCGTACACGAAGCCGGACAATTCCAAACCGTTACCCTGAACAAAGGTTCCGCCGACGGCTTGGACAAAGGCACGGTCTTGAGCATTTACAAACGCGACCGCCAAGTGAAAGTCGATTTGGAAGAAGGCAAAAAAGGCCGTAAGAACATCGTTAAATATGTTTCCATCCCTGCCGAAGAAACTGCATTGGCCATGGTATACCGCACCGGCGAACATCTCTCGTCCGCCATCATTTTGGAAAACCTGACCAGCATCAACATCGGCGACACCGTATCCGAACCCGGCCGCGACTTGGACAACATGTCTGACGACAAACCGCACGTCCGCAACGAGCCGCAAGATTCCCACGATACGGAACACAACCAATACAATATCCACAGCAACATCAATAAATATTGATCGATTGCCGACAACAAAACGTCGTCTGAAAATTTCAGACGACGCTTTTTATATGGGTCATAAAGGTCGTCTGAAAACGACGCCGTTTATGATAAAACACTGCTCATCAACGGAAACCGCGTTTCGTTTTCACAAGAGCAAAATCCAATGATGCACCTTCAACAAGCCAACTCAATACAGCATTACGCTGTACAAGTTTGAAGCAAACATTTTTTTCAAACATCGAAGTTCCAGCCAAACCTTTAACTTCCCAAATGCAGCCCATCAAGTTTGCTTCTCAACAATGTTTAATACCCCACCAAGCACCAAGCCAATCAGCTTTCTACCCCCTGACGAACCGCCGCATGATTGCCCATCTGATTTAAATTGAATACAAACAAGCCAAGCCGCACATATATAGTGGATTAACTTTAAATCAGGACAAGGCGACGAAGCCGCAGATAGTACATCAGGACAAGGCGATGAAGCCGCAGATAGTACAGATAGTACGGAACCGATTCACTTGGTGCTTTAAGCACCTTAGAGAATCGTTCTCTTTGAGCTAAGGCGAGGCAACGCCGTACTGGTTTAAAGTTAATCCACTATAAAAAAGGTCGTCTGAAACCTTTTCAGATTTCAGACGACCTCGATATCAAAACCTAAGCAATTAATCGTCGCTGGTGAATGCCAACAAGATGCGCAACAGGCTGCTGAAAATATTGTAAATCGAGATGAAAATGGTCAGGGCCGCGCTGATATGGCTGTCTTCGCCACCGTCAATCACGGTACGCACCTGCCACATAATAACCAGCGAACTGAACACAACGAACGCGCCGGAAATCGCCAGGCTCAGAGCCGGAATTTGCAGAATGAAGTTAGCAACCACTGCAATCATCAGAACCACACCGCCGATTGCCAAGAAGCGTCCGAGCGAGTTCATATTCATCGTTGTGCGGCGCGCCATCGCTGCCATCGTAAAGAATACGCCGGCGGTCATGGCTGCGGCGACACCTACGATTTGAGTACCATTACGGATAGCAAGCGCATATTGCAGCAACGGACTGATCAACACACCCATACCGAAGGTGAAAATCATCAACAAGACAACGCCCGTATTGCTGTAACGGTTTTTCTCGATAAGGAAAATCATACCGTAGAAGAATGCCAATACAGCTACAAAACCCATCCAGCGTGCGCCGAACATAGCGTACAGGTTTAGGTTCAAAGCGCTGCTGGCGAATGCGCCGGCAATAGCGGGAATGAAAGACAAACCCAGCAGGCGGTAAGTTTTTTGCAAGACAATGTTTTGGGAAACTTGTCCTGCAAGAGGATAGTCGTAAACGTCGTTTCGCATGGCGTTTGCTCCTGAAAAAATGTGTGAAAACAAAAAGAGTCCTGATTCTATCAGCAAATTATTGGCTTGGGCATAAAAATATGCCTACGTCGCCGTTTAGGGATAAGTGGTAGCGTTCAAAGCATTTTAAAGTGCCGCAATCATAAATTTACATAAAAGACTGCTTCTGAAACCGATGCCGAATCTTCTCCTGACCCTTTTACCGTTTGATTTGATTCCCACCACTTCAAAACCGGATAAAACCAACTTCTGCAAGATCATGGATTTTGGAATTTAATGATTTGCCATAGCAAATTTGAACAGAGCCGGTTTCAGGCTGTGTAAACAACATAAGAAATAAAATAACTTCATTGATTATTCATCAACTTTCGATTTATTGTCTGTCGAACCGTTGAATGATAGGATTGCGGCGGTAAGTGTAGTTCAATCGCTCAAAATTTCATAAACGGCTGATTTCAGACGACATCAATGATGCGCAGAAAGCTGCTGTCTTCGATTTTAGCGATTCGTTATGTTTCACTTCATATCAATGATTACATAAGGAAATACAGTATGAACCGTCGTCAATTCTTGGGTGGTACAGCCGTTTCTTTGGCAGCCGCCGCTTCATTCGCCCGCGCTCACGGACATCATGACCATAAAGGCCATTCCCACGCTGCTCCTGCTGCTGCGTCCAAAACCTATGAAGCAGCCAGAAAAGCGGCTGCCCACTGTGTTGAAGCAGGTCAAATCTGCTTGGCACACTGCATCCGACTGCTGAGCCAAGGCGATACTTCAATGAAAGACTGCGCAACAGGCGTCAACCAAATGCTGGCATTGTGCGGCGCGCTGCAAAACCTTGCCGCCCAAAACTCTCCACTGACCCCTTCTTTGGCAAAAGTCTGCGTTGAAGCGTGCAAACAATGTGCCGCAGCGTGCAAACAACACGCAAACCACCACGCAGAATGCAAACAATGTTATGAGTCTTGCCTTGCCTGCATCAAAGAGTGCGAAAAAATCGCTGCTTAATTGACGCAGTCAATCACCGGTCTGCCTGTGAAACAAGCTTTGTTTTGCAGACAGGCCGGTTTGTTTTGGATGGGATGGATTTCACAAATTTATTTGGAATGTAAGTTTTGTTTGTAGAATGTTGTGTCTTTGCCTACAAAATCTTGCCATAAATTTAAAACTTCTCCCGCCGGCGAAAAACGGTATGTTTAGGATTATTAAGTTCTGTAACGCGCCCCGTTTTAAAATGAAGACAGCAGGTTGCAAGATTCCAACCTTAACCATTCCAATGGTCTTAAAATTTCTGCCAAACACATGATTTTCACGCTTCTTAACAGACGTTTTCTTGATAAGGTCGTCTGAAAATTGCCCGACACCTTGATAAGCTTTACAATGCAAGTAATTAAAATACATCCCGCCTTTTATCTTCCCCTTCATGAGTTCCGTACCCTTCATCGAAATGAAAGACGTTGCCTTCGCGTATGGCGACCGTCCGATTCTGAACAATATCAATTTCAGCATTCCCCAAGGAAACTTCGCCGCCGTGATGGGCGGTTCGGGCAGCGGCAAAACCACGCTGATGCGGCTGATTACGGGTCAGATTCATCCGCAGTCGGGTAAGGTTTTGATTGAAGGACGTGATTTGGCGAGCTTTTCGGCTGACGAGTTGTATGAACACCGCCGCCGCATGGGTGTGTTGTTCCAGCATGGCGCGCTGTTTACCGATTTGTCGGTGTTCGACAATATTGCTTTTCCGATGCGCGAACTGACGCGCCTGCCGGAAGCGGTTATCCGCGATTTGGTTTTGTTGAAATTGAACGCGGTCGGTCTGCGCGGCGTGGAAAACCTGATGCCGTCCGAACTCTCCGGCGGGATGTCGCGCCGCGTCGCACTTGCCCGCACGATCGCGCTCGACCCTGAAATCATGTTGTACGACGAGCCGTTTACCGGCCTCGACCCGATTTCCTTGGGCGTGATTGCCCACTTGATCAGCCGCGTCAACAAGGCTTTGCGTTCGACCAGTATTATGGTGACGCACGACATTGAAAAATCTTTGGAAATTGTCGATCAAGTGATTTTCTTGGCGCACGGCGAAATTATGTTCTCCGGCTCGCCGCAGGAAATGCGCGAACTGGGTTCGCCTTGGGTGCGCCAGTTTGTCGGCGGGCTGGCAGACGGCCCCGTCGCATACCGCTATCCGGCGCAAACGTCGTTGCAGCAAGATTTGCTTGGGTAGTTTTCAGACGACCTCGGTTTGCAGACGTCGTCTGAAATGTTTGAACCGTTGTTGCCTGAAGCCGAAATTATTTTTCAGACGACCTATCACTATCATCCTAAAAGGTCGTCTGAAACCCGTTAATCCGTAATGGAAAACTATGAATTTTATCCGTTCCGTCGGGGCGAAAACCCTCGGCTTTATTCAATCTCTCGGCAGTATTACGCTGTTTCTGCTGAACATTCTGGCGAAATCCGGTACGGCTTTCGTCCGTCCGCGCCTGAGCGTGCGCCAAGTGTATTTTGCCGGCGTGTTGTCGGTATTGATTGTTGCCGTTTCAGGGCTGTTTGTCGGCATGGTTTTGGGTTTGCAGGGCTATACGCAGTTGTCGAAATTCAAATCCGCCGATATTTTGGGCTATATGGTTGCGGCTTCTCTATTGCGCGAACTGGGTCCGGTGTTGGCGGCGATTCTGTTTGCCAGCAGCGCGGGCGGTGCGATGACCAGCGAAATCGGTTTGATGAAAACGACCGAACAGCTCGAAGCGATGAACGTGATGGCGGTAAACCCTGTCGCCCGCGTGGTTGCGCCGCGCTTTTGGGCGGGCGTGTTTTCCATGCCGCTTTTGGCTTCGATTTTCAACGTCGCGGGCATTTACGGCGCGTATTTGGTCGGCGTAACCTGGCTGGGCTTGGACAGTGGTATTTTCTGGTCGCAAATGCAGAACAACATCACGATACATTATGATGTAATCAACGGTCTGATCAAATCCGCCGCATTCGGCGTGGCGGTAACGCTGATTGCCGTGCATCAGGGCTTCCACTGCGTACCGACCTCGGAAGGCATTTTGCGCGCCAGTACGCGCACGGTGGTTTCGTCCGCCCTGACGATTTTGGCGATTGACTTTGTGTTGACCGCATGGATGTTTACGGAATGACAGGTCGTCTGAAAACGAAACAAAGAACATTGGATATTCAAGGAACTTTAATGAAAAAGAATGTATTGGAATTTTGGGTCGGACTGTTTGTCCTGCTCGGCGTGGCAGCGGTCGGTTTTCTCGCTTTCCGCGTGGCGGGCGGCGCGGCGTTCGGCAATTCCGGCAAGACTTATACCGTATATGCCGATTTCAGCGACATTGGCGGCCTGAAGGCAAACGCGCCGATCAAATCCGCAGGCGTATTGGTCGGACGTGTCGGCTCTATCGAGCTTGACCCGAAATCCTATCAGGCGAAAGTCCGTCTCGATTTGGACAGCAAATATCAGTTCAGTAGCGACGTTTCCGCGCAAATCCTGACCTCCGGTCTGTTGGGCGAACAATATATCGGACTGCAACAAGGCGGCGACACCGATAATCTTGCCGCGGGCGATACCATTTCCGTTACCAGTTCCGCCATGGTTCTGGAAAACCTGATCGGTAAATTCATGACCAGCTTCGCCGAGAAAAACGCGGCGGGTGGCAACGATGCAGCAAAAATCACCGAATAAACGTACACCATCATATTGATACTAGGACACTTAATCATGAAAAAAACCTCTTTCATCAGCGCACTGAGCATCGGCATCTTGAGCATCAGCATGGCGGTTGCCGCCCCTGCCGACGCAGTGAACCAAATCCGTCAAAACGCCACTCAAGTATTGAGCATCTTAAAAAGCGGCGATGCCAACACCGCCCGCCACAAAGCCGAAGCCTACGCGATTCCCTATTTCGATTTCCAACGCATGACCGCGCTGGCAGTCGGCAACCCTTGGCGTACCGCGTCTGACGCGCAAAAACAAGCGTTGACCAAAGAATTTCAAACCCTGCTGATCCGCACCTACTCCGGCACCATGTTGAAATTCAAAAACGCCAGCGTCAACGTCAAAGACAACCCCGTTGTCAATAAAGGCGGCAAAGAAATCATCGTCCGCGCCGAAGTCAGCGTACCCGGTCAAAAACCCGTCAACATGGACTTCACCACCTACCAAAGCGGCAACAAATACCGTGCCTACAACGTCGCCATCGAAGGCGCGAGCCTGGTAACCGTGTACCGCAACCAATTCGGCGAAACCATCAAAGCCAAAGGCGTAGACGGACTGATTGCCGAACTGAAAGCCAAAAACGGCAGCAAATAATGCAAAGATAAGTCATGCCGTCCGTTTTCAGACGACATGGCTTTCGCACACAATAACCTTCAGGTTTTATCATCCAAGATTAAGTTGACAAGACAGCCATGCAAACCGAACTTCGCGACGGCACGTTGCACATCAGCGGCGACATTACCGTCAAAACCTTGACCGCCGACGCCTTTACCCGCTTCAGGCAGCAATGTCGTCTGAAAGACACCCGCGCGGTCGATTTGAGCGGCGTCGGACGCGCTGATTCCGCCTGCGTGTCCCTGCTGCTTGACGCACTGCGCCGTCCGGACGGAAAAATCACCCTGCAAGGCATACCCGAATCCGTGCGTACCCTGTCCGAACTTTACGAAATCAAAGACTGGTTGCAATCATGAAAAAAACCACCGCTTCACTCTGCCTCCTCATCAGCATAGCCTCCGCTCCCGCACTTGCCGAACGCAATCCGGCCGATCCTTACGAAGGCTACAACCGTACCGTTTCCAAGTTCAACGACAAAGCAGACAAATACGTCCTTTCCCCTGTCGCACGCGGCTATCGCAAAGTAACGCCCAAACCGGTGCGTACCGGCGTGATCAACTTCTTCAACAACCTGCGCGACGTCGTCAGCTTCGGCAGCAACGTTCTGCGCCTTGACGTCAAACGCGCCAGCGAAGACCTCGTCCGCGTCGGCATCAACACCACCTTCGGCCTTGGCGGTTTAATCGACGTAGCCGGTGCAGGCGGCGTACCCAGCAATAAAAACACCCTCGGCGACACCTTCGCCACATGGGGCTGGAAAAACAGCAACTACTTCGTTGTCCCCCTGTTCGGCCCATCTACCGTACGCGATACCATTGGCAACGCCGTTACCACCGTCTACCCAGTTAAAAACGCCGTCTTCCACACCAGAGCAGGACGCTGGGGCACAATCGGCCTGCAGGCCATCAACACCCGTGAAGAACTGCTCGACCTGACCGACAGCCTCGAAGGCGCAGCCATCGACAAATACAGCTACACACGCGACCTTTACATGAAAGTCCGCACCCAACAAACCGGCGGCACGCTCCCTCAAAGCGAAGACGACAACATCGACATCGACGACTTGGTGGACAGCGATGCGCCTGCCGAAGCCGGGGCAGATACCTCCAATACCTCTGCCGGCGAAACTGCCGACCTTTATTTATACACCCCTATCCAAACCGGCGCACCTGCCGATGATGCGGCAAACGATTAATTCGGTTTCCATATAAAAGGTCGTCTGAAACCTCATTGCAGGATTTCAGACGACCTTTTGTATGGCGTTTTGAAAATATAGTGGATTAACAAAAATCAGGACAA
>NZ_KV794944.1:19369-24184 GCF_001808875.1 Neisseria sp. HMSC064E01 | reverse complement strand
CGTACTGGTTTAAAGTTAATCCACTATAATGCGATACAGGCTTTTAATTTTCTGATGACAATTCTTGATCTTCAAATTTCATACTTTCCGGATTAAGCTTCCAAATCATCTTATCCTTAGAAGATATGGATTTTTTACCCTGATGAAATTCATAGCAGACCCTATCTGTTTTTAATACAAACTCCTTGCTGAGTTCAAATTCCATCACACACTTTCCTTGTGGCTTCAAGGACAAGGTATCTGCTACATGGTAACTCAGTATTCCATCTATCTTTTTAAAATTGAAGGGCGGGCGCAATAATTTTTTATTGTCATAGAATGATTCATATACCAAGTCTATCGAGCCTAACGGTGGAAGACCGGTATAGTCTTGACCTATGCTTCCATCCTTTCTATTGACCAGATAGATAACATATTCTTGTTCAACAATGCTATTTCCTTCAGATTCTTCCGACTCTCCATTAATGGCAACAACAAGCCATGCAAATGAATCATTATAAGGAATCACACCCAAAACTTTTGCATGCTCGGGGACACTTGTTGGAACAGCATATATATATTCTTTAACATCCTTTGGTGCCTTAATCTTATTCAAATCCAGAAAGCCATTTGACAGTCTCGGGTAGGATTGAAACCAGGTTTTAGATGAAATAGGCAAGGTTAAACATTCCGCCTCTGCCAAATGCTTCTGTTCCTTAGGATAATTGATATAGCACTTATCCTTGTCGGTTTTTTGGGACGATATGGCAGGCTCTTTTTTGCTGTTTTGATCAGCAAGTATTTCTTGGGACGCTGCCGGTTCGACGCGGCAAGCCGCCAAAGCGGTGAGTGAAAACACGAATAAGATTGCGCGGTTGAGTTGAGAAAAAATCATATCTTTCCTTAAATATCCATTCATTTTGGCTCAAGCCCTTTAAGATATGAAGAATGATAACATTCAATATGAATTTTTACCTACTCATCCACAGAAGTTTCTTCCCTTACCGACATAAGCCTATTTTGCGGCAAAACCCGCTATTCGAAAATATAGTGGATTAACTTTAAACCAGTACGGCGCTGCCTCGCCTTTCCGTACTATCTGGATTTTGGGGAATTTTGCAAAGGTCTCTATCTGTACTATCTGCGGCTTCGTCGCCTTGTCCTGATTTAAAGTTAATCCACTATAACCGCATTTCCCGCCGCCGCTTCCCACAATTCCCTCTTCTTCCCTACCGTCAGTTTTTTGATGGCGATTTCCCGTTTCAGCGCCTCGCTTTTGGAGAGGCCGTCTGAAACGATACGCATCGCCGCGGGTTTGTTCAGCCGCGTGTATTTCGCGCCTTTGCCTGCAAGGTGGGCGGCGAACCGCTCTTGCGGGCGGTTGCTGATGCCGCAGTAGAGTGCGCCGTTTTCGCACAAAATCAGGTAAACGCTCCAATTTTCCGCGCTCATGCGTCTGCTTCCTTGGCGAAACTTTCTGTGAAAATACGGACGGCGGCTTCGGTTTTGGCGGATTGAACGCGGTAAGGCGTAACCAAATAGAGGCTGACCGGCGGCAGCGTCCATTCGGGCAAAACGGTTTTCAGACGACCTTGGGCGATTTTTTCCCGAACTTCGCCGCCCACTTGCAAAGACAAACCGAAACCGCTTTCGGTCAGGCTGCACACGGCGGCAAGATGCGTGCAGGCAATGCTGTCGGTGATGTCGAAAAAATAGCTTTCGCCACTGTGTTGCAAGGTTGTGCGGATGGGCAGGAAGTGCAGCCAGCGGTGGGCATAAAGCTGCGAGGGATGGGTAATGGGCGGATGGCGGTCGAGATAATCGGGCGCTGCGCAAATGGTGTACGGCCAGGTAACGAGATGGCGCGCAACCAAATTGGGATCGTCCAAAGCGCGGTCGCCGCCGCGTATGGCGATGTCGGTCTGATTGTGTTGCAGGTCGTCCAAGGTATCGCTGAAATTGAGGACGGGGCGGATTTTGGGAAACTCGGTTTGTAATCGTGAAAACGCCGTCTGAAAAGCGCGGGAACCGATGACGCTGGAAGTCAGGGAAATACGCAATTCGCCGACGGGTTCGGTTTTGAGGTTGTCGATAACGGTACGCGTATCGGTAAGCGTGGCGGCTAGGCGGCGGCAGTATTCGCCCAAAGCGCGGCCGGCATCGGTCGGCGAAAGGCTGCGCGTGCTGCGGTTTAACAGCTTGATGCCGTGCAGGGTTTCGAGGCGGTTGATGTGCTGGCTGACGGCAGACGGGGTCATGCCCAGCGCGGCAGCGGCGGCGTTCATGCTGCCGTGTTCGAGGACGGCGGCGAAAACAAGCAGGGGTTTGATGTCTTGCATGGTGTTTACCGGATTGAAATCGGGGTTTTCAGACGACCTGTTGGAAATACTGCGGATTATATAGTGCTGACAATAAATCGGCGTGGAACGGATTGGGTGGTTGAGCCATATTCATTTGTCGCCATTTGCATATCCACCCTTTTTCAGGTATGCCGCCAATTGATGTTCACATTTTAAAAGGATTTTATGATGGCTTCTTTCGACGAACCGGGCCGCGTCAAACGCGAAGGCATACTGACGCGTCTGCTGCGTTTTTTGGGTATAGGTCCTTCTGCCGAAGATGAACAAGAGCGCGCGCGTTTGGCGGCTTTGAATTTGAATACGGCGGTTTATGCCGACTTATTCGCCAACGAATCGGAAGAAATGCTGGTTTTGACTTCCGATTTCGACCCTGAAATAGGAACATTCAGGATTAACGCAGGTATAGGTGGCGGCAAAAAACAATTCCAAGGCAAAAGTTGCCCAATTTTAGGCTATGTTCATGTTAAAAGCGGTACGTTCATGGATCAGCCCGTATACAAGCTGACCTGGGCGGAAGACGGTGCAAACAACCCCTTTAAAAACTGTTCATTTCAAACGCTCAAGCCACTGACTGTGTACCGTATCCGAAGTAAGTTAGCCATGGATTGGGAGCCATTCGGAGGCGAGTGGTTGAGCCATATACTTTTAGTTGAAGCGCTCGAAAGCGATGCACACAATCAAGAATTGGAAAACCTACGCCGCGAATATCTGAATCCCGTTTTGTTTACCCATCCGCTGGCAACATTCAGATTAAACACATTTATGGAAAATTTCGAAGCCAAGGCAGAATGGGCGGGGCTGCCTGTGAAATTGTCTTTGAACGCAGAGGGCGACAAACCGGCGGGAGGGACGCTCAAACGCTTGCCGGAAGTATTTGCCCAACAGGCGCAACTCTATGCCTCCCTAAACACCTACCTGCTCGAACATATCCGCAAACACAACGGCATCCGCACCAAAGACGGATTTTTTCCCAATCCGCATCCGACGGAGGGAAGCTTCCTCCAAGACTTAAAGCTGCAAAAATTGGATTTTTTCGATCAGGATTTCGATATCGTGTTTCACAATGATGACGATGCATTGATACCCGACGGCGAATACTATTTCTGTGTCTCGTTTGATTCAAAGGGGAACATTACCGGCATCGAATCCATCCACTGACAACAGGTAGTCTGAAACTTTAAACTCCGTTTCAGACGACCTTTTTTCATCCTATTATTTAGTTCAACTTTATAATCACAACATCAAATCAAGGATTATCAAGCGTTTCAGACGACCTTTTTGTATTCTCCTTCCATCATCCCTCTAAAACCGACCTCCCCTTTTTTATCGGAAGTATGTTGGGAAAAAAGACGCGGATTGGGGTTTCAGACGACCTTCGTGTCGGTTTACCTGAAGGGAAATCGGTGTTATTGTGTTTGACAGTCTGTTGAAAATAAAATGATTTATGGAAAGAGACTCTTTAAACAGCCAACATTTCGTCCGGCTGGTGCAACAAGGCGGGGGCAGCGATTATCTGAGCGGCAATTACCGTTTCGATACGCTGCACAGCGGCATTTCCGTGCATGGCGGCTGCGTGACCGCGCAAAAGGATTTCCAAAGTACGCAGCTTGCCGAGCCGTATATTTCGTTTATCCTGCTGCTGGAAGGGCGTTTGGATTTTGCCATCAATCAAAACCGCTATCAGATTGAGGCAGACGGCGGACGGATGGTGTTGATTGCTGCGGAGGAGGAGATTTTGTTCAGCCGTTATCTCTATCAAGGGGAGAAAACGGCGAAAATCACGTTGAAAGGCATAGAACAATGGCTGTCGCAACCGCAATACGCGGCGATGCTGCCGGCGGTTTACTGCGAGACGGTGCGGCATTGGCATTTGAGCGATGAATTGCGCGCTTTGGCGGAAAACAGTTTGATGCTGTCGGCGCAGGGCGACGGATTGGGCGATGTTTTGCAGCGCGAAGCCGATGCCTTGCAGTTGCTTGCGGGATTGTGGCGCGATTTTTGCAGCCGTTATCCATTGTCGCCGTCGTCTGAAAAATCGGGCGGGACGGTTCGCCTGTCGGACGGAGACGGGTTTGTGCATGGTCTGAATCAGGCTTTTGAACAAGGCGCGCACCAAGTGGCGGAACTCGCCGCCGCGCTGCACGTCAGCGAACGGACGCTGCAACGCCGCCTGCGGGATTATTTCGGGATTACTGTCAGCGACTGGCTGCGGCACAAACACATGCAATATGCGCTTTATGCGTTGACAACAGGCAAGGAAAGCATCAGCGAAATCGCCTATCGTTGCGGCTACGGACACACTTCCAGCTTCACGCAGGCATTCAAGCAATATTTCGACTGCACGCCTGCGGAGGTTCGTAAGCGGGAAGATTGATGTTTAAGTAAGGTTTAATCAATGCTTAAAGGTCGTCTGAAACTTGATTTTCAAGTTTCAGACGACCTTTGTTTATATAGTGGATTAAATTTAAATCAGGAC
>NZ_KV794944.1:0-19269 GCF_001808875.1 Neisseria sp. HMSC064E01 | reverse complement strand
CCGTACTGGTTTAAAGTTAATCCACTATACTAAGCCTTAGAGATTGAAACCGCTCAAGCCGCCCTCTTCACTTCTTGCGTTTCGCCCGCGGATGCCCCTCGTCGTAAACCTTTGCCAGATGGTCGAAATCCAGCTTGGTGTAAATCTGCGTGGTCGAGAGGTTGCTGTGTCCCAGCAGCTCTTGCACGGCGCGGATGTCGCGCGAGGATTGTAAAAGGTGGCTGGCGTAGCTGTGGCGCATCATGTGCGGGGAAATGTGTTGTCCGCTGCCCTGCTGCACCGCCCATGCCTGAAGGCGTTTTTGGATTTGCCGCTGCCCGAGCCGCGTGCCGTTTTTGCCGGTAAAGAGCGCTGTTTCGCCGCTTGCCGCGACGCGTTCGGACAAATAGGCGCGCAAGCTTTCGACGCTTTTGCCCGACAGCGGGACTTGCCGCTCTTTCCTGCCTTTACCGGTTACGCTTACCCAGCCTTCGTCCAGCAACACATCGCCCAAATCCAATCCGTGTATCTCGCTCAGGCGCAGGCCGCTGCCATACATCAGTTCAAACAAGGCATGATCGCGCACTGCCAAACCGTCGTCGGCGGGCGAGCTGTCGAGCATATGGTTCAACTCTTCCTGCGGCAAGGCTTTGGGCAGGCGTTCGGGCAGGCGCGGGGCTTTCAGGTTGAAGGTCGGGTCGTTGTCCATCATGCCCGACTGCACGAGCCAGCCGCAATATTGCCGCCACGCCGATAATTTGCGCGCCAGCGTCCGTTCGCTCAAGCCTTGTTGCGACAGCCGTTTCAACGCCGCCACGAAATCGCGCCGCGTCAAATCCTGCGCCGTTTCAGACGACCCTTCCGTCAAAAGCCGCACGAGTTCGGTCAAATCGCGCCCGTAGGCAGACAGCGTGTGCGCCGACTTGCCCTGCTGCCCCAGCATTTTCAAATAGCCGTCCAAAGACAGTCCGAAATCGCGCGCCAACATTTTCAGACGACCTCCAACACGGTTTTTAAAGCCTCCGGCAATCGGCAAACCTTTTGGCGCGCATAATCGAAACATACCATGCCCGTGCGCGCCCGCGCCAGCACCTTGCCGTCCGCAATGCGCGTCAGGCGGAACAACAGCGCAAACCCGCCTTTGCCGATGTCCTCGACGCCCATTTCCGCCGACAATTCATCACCGTAAAAGCCTTGTGCCAAATAATGCACCGCCGCGTCCGCCATAATCAGCCCCGCGCCACCCGCGTCCGTTTCGCTCCAACCCAAACCTGCCAGCCAGCGCATCCGCACTTCGTGGCACAAACGCAAAACGGCATCGTTCGCCAGATGGCCGCCGTAATTCACATCGCCCACCTGCACGCACAAGGTCGTCTGAAACAACACCGCATCCACATCCGCCACTGCCAACTTAGCCATCACACACCTCCCGCCGCCGTTTCAGACGACCCCAAAAACAAACCGTTATTATAAACCATGTCAGACAAATACCGACCGCACCGTTTGCCCGCCGCAGCCGCCCAAAATCTCATTAATATATAAAACTGATGTAGCCCTATGTAGTTTTTTAATAAGAAAAACATTATAATTTCCCACATCACCATCCCGCTACCTCACCAAGGAGATTTAAATGGCACTCGTATCCATGCGTCAACTGCTTGACCATGCCGCCGAAAACAGCTACGGCCTGCCCGCATTCAACGTCAACAACCTCGAACAAATGCGCGCCATCATGGAAGCCGCAGACCAAGTCAACGCTCCCGTTATCGTTCAAGCATCCGCCGGCGCGCGCAAATATGCAGGCGCGCCGTTTTTACGCCACCTGATTCTGGCAGCCGTTGAAGAATTCCCGCACATCCCCGTCGTCATGCACCAAGACCACGGCGCATCGCCCGACGTGTGCCAACGCTCCATCCAACTGGGCTTCTCCTCCGTCATGATGGACGGCTCGCTGCTCGAAGACGGCAAAACCCCGTCCACCTACGAATACAACGTCAACGCCACCCGTACCGTCGTTAACTTCTCCCACGCCTGCGGCGTGTCCGTCGAAGGCGAAATCGGCGTATTGGGCAACCTCGAAACCGGCGAAGCCGGCGAAGAAGACGGCGTAGGCGCGGCAGGCAAACTCTCCCACGACCAAATGCTCACCAGCGTCGAAGATGCCGTGCGCTTCGTCAAAGACACCGGCGTGGACGCGCTCGCCATCGCCGTCGGCACCAGCCACGGCGCCTACAAATTCACCCGTCCGCCCACCGGCGACGTATTGCGCATCGACCGCATCAAAGAAATCCACCAAGCCCTGCCCAACACCCACATCGTCATGCACGGCTCCAGCTCCGTTCCGCAAGAATGGCTGAAAGTCATCAACGAATACGGCGGCAAAATCGGCGAAACCTACGGCGTACCCGTAGAAGAAATCGTCGAAGGCATCAAACACGGCGTGCGCAAAGTCAATATCGACACCGACCTGCGCCTCGCCTCCACCGGCGCCATCCGCCGCTTCATGGCAGAAAACCCGTCCGAATTCGACCCGCGCAAATACCTGAGCAAAACCGTCGAAGCCATGAAACAAATCTGTCTCGACCGCTACCTCGCATTCGGCTGCGAAGGTCAGGCAGGCAAAATCAAACCCGTTTCCCTTGAAAAAATGGCAAACCGCTACGCCAAAGGCGAGCTGAACCAAATCATCAAATAAACAACGGGACAAACAAACGGGCGGCCATCCAAGCCGCCCGTTTTGTTTTGAAGGGTATGGGTTAAGTTCAAACCCGTACGGCACTGCACTGCCCGCTCTGATTTAAATTTAATACGCCGGCTTTCCAAACCAGACAAAAGGTCGTTTGAAAACGGCTTCAGGTTGAACACAACCTGCGGCGTTTGTTTTCAGACAGAGACCTTTGCAAAAATAGCCTGTTAACGAAATTTGACGCATAAAAATGCGCCAAAAAATTTCAATTGACTAAAACCTTCCTAATATTGAGCAAAAAGTAGGAAAAATCAGAAAAGTTTTGCATTTTGAAAATGAGATTGAGCATAAAATTTTAGTAACCTATGTTATTGAAAAGGTCTCAGACAACCTTGTTTGTCGAAGAGGCGAACTTTTCCTATTCCCTGACTAGCGTGGGATTTGATGACGGGCGGCGATTATTCGTCGCTGCATTGCTTCAAATTAAATTGTGCGGCGGCAGCTTCGCGCTTGTATGCTTCTTCGTTGAGGTAGCTCGGACGGTAATCCTTCAGCCATTCATCCATCGGGGCAAGCGCCTTGCGGCATGCTGCTTTGTCTCCGGCATTTTTATAGCTGACGGACAAATCGTTCAGCGTCCGCATCCAGTCGGTCAGATAGAGGAACTTGTCGCATTCGTTGAGATAACGTTGTTTGATAGCGGCAGCTTCGCGATAGCGTTTGCCCTGATAGGTCGTCTGAAAACGTTTTTCCATTGCCGCCGTGCCTTTTGCGGAACAGGCGGCAGGCAATTTTTCATAGGTCGCCTCGAAAGATGCATTATGTCCGCAGTATTCTTGGCAGGCTTCGCGGGCAGAATCCGGAATAGTCAGCTTCACGCTGTTGTCGGCAAAGGAGAAATGTACGATGCAGCCATCACGGTCTTTGCTGACACGGTTTTTAATCGTGCCTCCATACTCGCATACATTGCCGTTTCGACTGATGGTTTCGACAGAAAACTGCTTGCCGTTGAGTGTCAATGAGCCGCTGCTGAGACGGTCTTCCGCCAGAACATAATCTTGTGCGGCAGCGTGCAGGGAAAAGCTTGTCAGCAGGAGAAATGCGAGGGTTTTCATCAATGTGCTTTCTTATGATTTACGGAGAAAATGAGGAAAAATGCGATTGGCTCGGTGCTTCATCTGATGCTTTTATAGTGGATTAACAAAAATCAGGACAAGACGATGAAGCCGCAGATAGTACAGATAGTACGGAACCGATTCACTTGGTGCTTTAAGCACCTTAGAGAATCGTTCTCTTTGAGCTAAGGCGAGGCAACGCCGTACTGGTTTAAAGTTAATCCACTATATTATGCAACGAGCAATGTGGATTATATAGCAATAAAAAGGTCGTCTGAAACGCCAAACAGTATTTCAGACGACCTTTTTAATAACGGATAACGGCGGCTCAACACCAGCCGTCCGTCGGCTTTGCAGCTTAGTTGATCGAGTAGCCGCGCAGGTATTGGGTACGCTCGCGCGTCATGCGGGTATCGCATTGGAGCTTGAGGTATTCGTTTTGCGCGGGACTGTCCGCCCTAGCCGCTGCCTGTTGGCAGTTTTGGTTTTTGGTTTGAATCCAAGCGCGTTGTTCTGCCAGCATTTCTTGTTGGACAGTGCGCTCCATACCGTCCCATACGCCTTTGATTTCTGACTCAGCCTGATGGTTTTGCGAGCGGGCATTGTCCAAATCGCTTTGAGAGAACGACGGCTGTTCCGGCTTCTCTTCGTTGTCAGGACGCAGGATTTCGGTTTCAAGGCCGGCGGCAGGCGGTACGCCCGAAGCTTGGCTCGCCGCATTGTTTTCCAAAATATCCTCCGCTTTGGCAACAGGCGGCTCTTCAACGGCTTTGCTTTGCAGGATTTTGATCGCCTCTTCTTTGCTGACCGCCTTGCCGTCTATCATTACGATGCTTTTCACGCCGTAAGGCAACAGCAAGGAAGACAGCGTTTGCGCGGTCATGTTGACGGTATTGTCTTCCAAGGAAACCGTACCGACTTTCGGATCGGGCGTATAGCGGACGCGGGCTGAGAAAGTATTGTTTTCAAAGCTCAGGTTGCTGCCCATGATTTTCTGCTGAAGCATTTCGGTCAAGCCGATATTGCTGTAAATCAGCGGACTGTTGGCATCGGCGGTGCGCAATACTTCGGCAGGGATTTGGATTTTCAAATCGGCGCTACACAGGGATTTGTTGTCTTCCGTGGTTTCTTGCGGATTGTCCAAGACGATATTCAACTCGGAACCGGCGGCAATGATTTTATCGGCATCGACAAATTGGCGGCTGTCGGCACGGACAAAGGCACGCGCCTCGCGCTTGATGGTTTCTTGGATTTGGTTGCGGATACTTTGAATGGCGGCGGGATTGCCACACTCCAAAGCCTGCTTGGGTTCTTCTTTGCCGCACGCCGCCAACATCAGGGCGATAAGCGGTAAAGCCAGCAGTTTCTTGTGCATAAATAATACTCCTTGATACGGCTCGGAAACCGAATCGTTTTGTCGTTCAGACGACCATCATAACAAAAGCACTTGCAACAAGTAAATAATGTTGCAAGTGCTTTTTCAACGAACGGTGATAACGCTTACTTATCTGTGGATATAGTTTACGAAACCAGAGAGAATCAACGCGTTAATCAAGTCCACAAAGAACGCGCCGACCATAGGCACAATCAAGAACGCTTTGTGCGAAGGACCAAAGGTTTGCGTGATGGACTGCATATTGGCAACGGCGGTCGGCGTTGCGCCCAAGCCGAAACCACAATGACCTGCCGCCAAAACTGCCGCATCGTAGTCGCGTCCCATAAAGACGTAGGTTACAAATGTCGCATACAGAATCATGACGACGGTTTGTACGGCGAGGATGACGGTTACAGGACCTGCCAGACCGGTCAATTCCCACAGTTTCAGGTTCAACAGAGCCATAGCAAGGAAAAGCGACAGGGAAGCATTACCAAATACGTCAATCGCGCGGTCGAACATATTGACTTTAAATGCAGAAGTCAAAATGTTACGAATAACGACACCGGCAAACAGACTCCATACAAATTTCGGCAAGTCATACAGATATTCTTTATCGTAGCCGTCCACAATTTCGGCAAATGCCAAACACGCTGCAAACATAGCAAGCGTTTCGACGGCGGATTCGGCAGTAATCAGACGTGTGCGCTTTGCTTGCTCGAATACATCATCAGTCTGCTCATCGGTATTTTCTACGCTTGAGCTTTGTTCAATAGGCTTGCGACCCATTCTATTAATCAGAAGACGTGCGACCGGACCGCCAATCAAGCCGCCGAACACCAGCCCGAAGGTAGCCGAAGCCATACCCAATCCGGTAGCACCGACCAAGCCGAATTTGTTTTCAAAGTCAGGACCCCATGCACCTGCCGTACCGTGTCCGCCGGTCAGCGTAATCGAACCGGTAATCAAGCCGATTAAAGGATCCAGTCCCAATAACGTTGCCAAGCCGACGCCGACAAAGTTTTGCACGACGATAAACGCACCGACAACAGCAGTGAAAATCACCAATGGCAGACCGCCCGCTTTCAAACGGGAGAAGTCCGCGCTCAAACCGATGGATGTAAAGAAAATCAGCATGAATGCGTCTTGCAGCGGTTTTTCAAATTTGAAGCTCACGTCGTAAGCCTGATGCAGTGCAAACAAGATAATCGCAGCAATCAAGCCGCCTGCCACAGGCTCGGGAATGTTGAAATCGCGCAGGAATTTGACCTTTTGGACCAAAAACTTACCAATCAACAAAACCAATGTGGCGGCAATCAACGTGTAGTAGCTGTTAAATTCCCATTCCATAATTGTTTTACCTCTCAAAAAATGTTTTTCTATTGTTCTTTTCGAGTATTTGCCCGATAAGATTCAAACGAATGGATATTAGGGTATGGGTTAAAAATTGTCAAAGAATAGCCTTTTGTTTTCGAATTTTTTACATATGGCATTTTTAAAATCATCAAAATATTTATAAGCATCATGCTATTACATAAGACTACTTTTTGTTTATTAATTAAATATTTTTAATCTGAATGATATTATTGTTGACAATTCTTTTCGTCAGAATATGGACTTGATAACTAAAAAAGGTCGTCTGAAAACTTGGAAATCAAGTTTTCAGACGACCCTTTTCGCAACCATCCCTTCTAAAAATGCTTGGAAACATCAAAAAATACGCGATGTTGGTTCTGACGATAATAAAAATGGTTGCTGTGGACATGCGTCCAAGCCCAGTTCAAGCGAGGAGTGAAACCTTTCCAAGACAACTTCTTATGTGATACCGCCAAATTGACATAAGTCTCTCTATCACTCCGTTTGATGTTAAAAATGTCTTCTGACTGATAGCGGCGATATTGCACTGTCCCATTGAACGAAGTCGAAAAATTACCTGTTTTACCCCATGCTTTTGTCCAGCCTGCTCGCAGGTTTTCATGTTGATAAGCGTCAGAACGGTCGCGAGCACTACTGTAACCCTTACCCGCTCCAAGAATAAAATACTCCCCGCCAGTCCGCCTGTATAACACTGATACTGACGCAACATGGTTTACCCCGTTCAGGAACTTCCGCTCTTTATACTTACGATAACCAGATTGCCATGCGCCGAACACCTGCCATTTGGGTGACAGCATATGCGAATAGCGTAGGACGCCGCCCGCAGTATCGGAATACGGTTCGGTACCATACCAACGTTTTTCATAAAACGGCGACAACGAAATTTCTTGCTCATGATTGCGCCATCCTGCGCCCGTTTCAGCACGGATAGTCAGATCGTCGTAAGCGTGCGCATCCCAATAAAACTTACCGCCAGCAGAAAGGTTCTTTTTCCAAACCCAATGCCCTTTAATCGGAGTATTTTTCTGTGCGGACACATCATAAATCACACCATGTGCCTTGCGTGGAGGTTCAAATTCGAGACCACCGTAAGTCCTTTCCTTTGGTGCATTGGATACATTGCTTTCTCGAACATAGGAAAGATTGCCATCAAAGTTCCAAGCCCTGTCTTTTTTTAAGTATTTGTCAAACTGACTTAAATACTCTTTCATCGATTCAGGCAGATCGGGGGTATCGCGGACTTCCTGCAACTCTTTTGCCGCTTCACGCGCTTTGCCGTCCTGCGAGAGGGTCAGTGCCAGCTGCAGGCGTACAGGAGCGTAATCGGGATGTTCTTTGATGATGTTGTAGAAACCCTGTTCTGCCGCCTTGTAGTCACCATCTGCACGATGGAGAATTGCATCGGCATAGGATGCCATGGTTTCGTCGTATCCTTCCAGACGGCGGTAGAGTGGCAATAAGAAACGGACATTATTGATGTTTTGTCGTTCCAAAGCAGTATCCATTGCATCAGTCAGCATTTCGGGATATTGAAGCAAATCTTCGGATGACATCGAAACCTGTTTCTGTTCAGACTCTTCAGTATCTTCTACTCTCTGGCTCTCGGCCTGACGGATTTGATTGCGGTTGAGATCAGGCAGAATTTCATCTCGTGGGGAGGGAGCGGCCGCGGCATAGCAAGCCACCGCATATAAAACTAAAGTCAAAGTCGGATAACGCATGATGTCCCTCTTGATTCAAATCATCTGAAAAATAAAAGAGTCTTTTTTCAGACGACCTCTAATAAAACAAACCGTCCGGCTGTCTGCCGGACGGTTAGAAACGGCTAATTATTGTTTTTTCGCGCCAAATGCACCTTGGTAAGAACTGTTGCGATGCTCGGCACTGAACACACCACCCAATTCTGCAGCCTTAGGTCCAAAGAAATTGCCCTTCATCGTAACACCATCTTGGTCACCACTGAAAGACGCACCGACGATCTTACCTGACAGAGGAATTTCGTACGCAGTGTCAATATAACCTTTGATGGTCTTCGCACCAAAATCCACATTAAATTTAGATTGTGAAGAAAGCAAAACTCCTGCCGTACCCACCACGGCATCACCGATATAGGTTGCCTTACCTGATGTTGGCATTGCATCTGCTCCATTCAACGGCGTAATGTTACCGATTGCGAAAGTATCATGGTAATGCGTTGGTCGATAATTCGCATCGACAACACCCATGCCTTGCCCACCAAATCGGACATGACTGTATTTACGACCACTCAAAAGAGTTTGTCGGGTAGATATATTGCCTTCAGCTGCAGCTATCTCTTCCTTGAAGCGAAATGCTTCATTGGCTTTGGACAGATCAATGGTACGACCGTCAACCGTTACGCTGGTATTCATATTGCCACTGGGCGCAGTATATTTGGCTGTATTATGAGAAAAGTTTTTACTTACCATTGCATTGCCACTAACAGATGCGCTTGGAGTAGCAGGTTTGGCAGGAGTGGTTGGTTTAGAAGGTGTTGCCGGTGTAGCGGGTGTTGCTGGTTTAGAAGGCGCTGCCGGTGTAGCAGGTGTTGCTGGTTTGGAAGGTGCTGCCGGTGTAGCGGGTGTTGCTGGAGTAGCAGGCGTAGAAGGTGCTGCCGGTGTAGCGGGTTTGGCAGGCGTAGAGGTTGAGGGATTAGCTTGTGGGCCACTGCCACCGCCACTGCTGCACGCTGTTACCGCGAATAAAGCAGCACAAACCAATGCTGTTGTTTTCATAGTTTTATTCATAAATTTGTATCCTTAACCTTGAAGATTTAATAATTAATGTAAGTTAATGACTTTTATAGTCGAAAAAATTTTACAACAAATAAATAACCAGACAAATAAACAAATCTAGGATATTTTACTATTCTGTTGACTATACAATGATTTTTTATCACTATCGCATAAAAATCAATACTTTACATACCATTGTATTTTTAAATTGATTTTTTCACTGTCGCACTGAAGATACATTTTTTTGAACAATCAGCCATTACATTTTCAAAAAAGGTAAAATTAATCACGAGCCATTTAACAAATTTATTAAAACCTACAAATAAAACAATTAAAAACCTACCCCTTTCTCCGAAATGAGAAACTTGACAACCAATAAAATATAACTAAAGAAATTTTTATAATTTCAAGACCGACGGTGTGATGAGATCATACGAAACTGATAAACGAGGAAATTTTGTGGCAACCTCACTATCCAGCTGCTTATATCCCCGCTTACATCGCAATGGCTACCTACTGCCTTTTGACTCATTGCTTACTGTCTGCTAAAAGAGACCCTTCAATACAAAAAGGTCGTCTGAAAACTTGGAAATTAAGTTTTCAGACGACCTTTCAATCTTTCAGACTTTATCTTTCAGGCTCAATCAACCTTTAGTACGCTCCAACAATTCTTCCGCCAAGGCGAGGTAGGCTTTGGTGCCTTTGGCGTTGGCGTCGTAGGCGAGTGCGGGCATGCCGTGACTGGGGGCTTCGGCGAGGCGGACGTTGCGGGGGATGACGGTTTGGAACATCAGGTTGCCGAAATGTTGGAAAAGCTGTTCGCTGACTTCGACGACGAGGCGGCTGCGGCTGTCGTAGAGGGTGCGGACGATACCGGTGATGTCGAGGCGCGGGTTGATTGCCTGACGGATTTTGCGCACGGTGGCAATGAGGTCGGAGATGCCTTCGAGGGCATAGTATTCGCACAACATAGGGACGATGACGCCGTTGGCGGCGACGAGTCCGTTGAGCGTGAGCAGGGTCAGCGAAGGGGGGCAGTCGATGAGGACGAAGTCGTAGTCGTTTTCGACGGTTTGCAGGGCGTTTTTGAGGCGGATTTCGCGGGCGATTTCTTGCACCAGCTCGATTTCGGCACCGGCAAGCGCGCGGTTGGCGCCGAGTACGTCGTAGCTGCCGTCCCCGCTGCGGACAACGGCGGTTTTGATGTCGGTATCGCCCAAGACGACTTGGTACACGCCTTCTTCGAGGCGGGCTTTGTCTATGCCGCTGCCTGTGGTGGCGTTGCCTTGCGGATCGAGGTCGATGACGAGGACGCGTTTGCCTTTGGAGGCGAGCGATGCCGCGAGGTTGACGGTGGTGGTGGTTTTGCCGACACCGCCTTTTTGGTTGGCAACGGCGAGGATTTGTGCGCTCATGTTTTTGCTGCTGTCGGATGGATTAATGGCGGAATTTTAACGTTTTTTGCTTGAAATGGGTATAAGGTCGTCTGAAAAGGAGCTTCGGTGGGGAGAGGCATCTTTGTCGCATTTCTGTCTGCGTTTCGGTAAATTTTCTTTAAATCCAGACAAAGCAAGGTAATGCCTGCTGATTCAATATGGGTTTTCTATACAATATGCCGTTTTTTTTACTGTCGTAGAGATAGATATACCATGAAAAAATCTTTCTTTGCCCTGATGCTTGCCGCTGTTTTGCCTGCTGCCAATGCGGCTTCGGTTACCGAATTGGAAGCACGAATTGCGGATTTAACAGCAGAACAAACAGTAGAACATGCTTGGGTAGAAGTGAATCTGGCACGGTTAGAGGCGGGGCAGATGCATTTAATTGACGAACAGAATCGGAAGATCGAGGCTTTGGAAGCCCGTATCAGTAAATTGGAAAAACGCCTTGCCAAGTCAAACTCGTACAACCCGAATCGGGTTTATGTGTGCAGCGTCAAGCCGTTCCAGAAGTTGTTTGAGGCTTCGGGGAAAAACGAATGGGAGGCGCGCCGCGCCGTCCGCACCGCCTGCAATGCGGAAACTTCGGCGATGTTCTGCGAAGATTCTGCCATCCTCTGCGAAAAATATGATTAACGGGGCTTGAACACAAAGGTCGTCTGAAACGGAATTGGGTTTCAGACGACCTTTTTAACGGTATAGTGACTTTATGCTGCCGATGGCGGTATCGTTTTCTTTGAATTTGAACCAAGCGAGGCTGTATACTTTGCGACTTGTCGCTGTTGATACCACAACAAGGAAATCTATGGATTGCTGGGAAATTCTGCAAATTGCGCCTACCGGTGACGAACGTGCCATCAGGCGCGCTTATGCGAAGCTGTTGAAATCGACACGTCCGGACGATGATGCGGAGGGATATCAGCGGCTGCGCGAGGCATTTGATGAGGCTTTGTCGCGTGCGCCCTACATCGACGAGGAAGAGGACGCAGACGATTGGTCTTGGGATAATGCCGGTAACGATGAGGCAGATGTTTCAGACGACCCTGATGAAGCACAGACTGAATATGTCGATAGCGCGGCGGCAGAACCCGAGTGGACGGAAACGGGCGGCTTTAATGATTCTGCGGCAGAATATGAATCGACCCAATCCTATCCATATAATGAATGGAAAGACGCAGAAACAGACCGTATTGAAGAAACTGATGTTTCAGACGACCCCTACGGATATAGCGGCGCAACTGCCGAGGTGTATTCATACCATGGATGCGATGGCGTAGATGCGGATTATATTTTGGCGGAAATCGGACGCATTCAAGATGAAGGGAAAAGTGAGGCGTTGGAACGCTCCTGGCCCGACATCCGCGCTTTATTGGACCGGCTGCCTTTGGGCGAATCGGAATATATTGCTTGGGATTTTTTGGATTTTCTGCGCGATCGGTATATTTCGAATATCATCGTATGGGCGCAATGGGCGTCTTATTTCCGCTGGCACGAGAGCCGCGAAGTTCTCCACCGTATGAGCACGGACGAGCTGGAGTGGGTTTATGACTGCATCAATGCAGCAGAAGTTTTATCTGACAACACCAATGGCAAATTCCCGCTCTTGCACAGCTTGAACCGTCTGACTGAGCAAGGGCGCGATATGCGGGCAACGGTGAATGCGTTTTTCCTGAATACGGCTTTACAGGAAGAAATATCGCCATCCGTACGCACGGCGCTGATGAGGCGCAAGACGAAACTGACGTCTGTTTTACAGAAAGCGCAATCATGGCGGCAGATGCGGATTGTGCTGCCGATTGTGGCGATATTCGTCGCCATGTTTACAGCGGCAGCCGATGACGCTTTATCCGCCTATATCGAGGCGTATTATTCGTTGGCCCTCGTCTCCTCCCTCACGCTGGCGCTCTTGTGTTTCTTGGTCAATGTCTGCCGAAGCATATTTTTTACATGGCTGCCGTCTCTATACAAACTCTTCACGGCGACTTTTGTGTTTAAAAAAGCGGCGATTGTACGCGCTTTCGTATTGCCTGTCGTGATGACCGCCGTGTGCCTGACCCCGACCGGTTCGGTAATGTTCTTCCTACTGACCGTACTCGCATGGATATATTCATGGTGTACCTTTTTCTCCTACATCAAAAGCGAACGGAGTGTTGTCGGCGGTCTGACGGTCAATCTGTCCTTGATGTCCATGTTTCCGATAATCAATGTGCTAAACAAACATTTGGAGCAAACGGCGGGCAACTCGGTATTGCTTATCCTGACGGCTTTGATGATATTGTTGTGGTTCAACGCCAATCTGTATCTACGGTCGTTCCATCCCCATCTGTCAAAAAAACAGGCGCAATTTCTGCTGGCACCTTGTTCGCCCAACGCATCCTTTCCTGTCAGGGCGGTCGCTTCATTCGCCTCCGCACTGGTTTGGATGCTGACGCTGCCGCAGCGGTGTGCCGACTATGCCGAACGGGATGATATTTGGACGCCTTTGGGTTTCGGCGTACTGGCATGTATGCTGACGCTTATCCTGCCGCTTGGCGGAAATCGGATGCTGTGGTTTTACCCGACCGCATTCGTACTCGGCTGGCTGGTGCTTGTTTTGAAACAAAATGCCTGCCGCAGCCTGATGCGTGCATAAGCAAAAGGTCGTCTGAAAAATTTTCAGACGACCTCAAACATACCGTACAACGCTGTTTTCATTTTCCCGCAACAGATTCATTCCATAAGGAATCCGCATGACTTTACCTGTTTTAGCCGTGACTTCGGGCGAACCTGCCGGCATCGGCCCCGATATCTGCTTGGATTTGGCGTTTGCCGATTTGCCGTGCCGCTGCATCGTGTTGGGCGACAAAAATCTGCTGCAAAGCCGTGCCGAACAATTAGGCAAAACCATCACCCTGCAAGATTTCGACCCGCAGGGCGGCAAGCCCGAACGCGGCATATTGGAAGTGTTGCACATTCCTTTAGCCGCGCCCTGCCAAGCGGGCAAACTCAATCCCGCCAATGCCGCCTACGTCCTCAAACTGTTGGACACTGCCTATCAAGGCATTTCAGACGACCTCTTCGACGGCATGGTTACTGCGCCGCTGCACAAAGGCGTCATCAACGACGGACACGCCAGCGATCATTTCTTCAGCGGCCACACCGAGTACCTCGCCGAAAAAAGCCAAACCGAACAAGTCGTCATGATGCTCGCAGGTGGCGGATTACGGGTGGCGCTCGTCACTACCCACCTTCCGCTCAAAGATATCGCCGCCGCCATTACCCGCCCGCTGGTCGAATCCGTGACCCGCATCCTTCACGCCGACCTGCGCGACAAATTCGGCATCGCCCGCCCCCGCATCCTAGTGACCGGACTGAATCCGCACGCAGGCGAAAACGGCCATCTCGGCCATGAAGAAATCGACGTCATCATCCCCGCGCTCAAGCAGCTGCAAAGCGAAGGCATAGACGCACGCGGCCCCTATCCCGCCGATACGGTGTTCCAGCCCTTTTTACTCAAAGACGCCGATGCCGTTTTGGCGATGTATCACGACCAAGGGCTGCCCACGCTCAAATACGCGGGCTTCGGGCAAGGCGTCAACGTCACGCTCGGGCTGCCCTTTATCCGCACCTCGGTCGATCACGGTACCGCCCTCGACCTTGCCGGAACGGGCAAAGCAGACTCAGGCAGCCTCATGACCGCCGTTGCCACCGCATTGGAAATGGCGCGCCATATCAACCTGCGTTCCTGAAATCGGATTTCGTTTATCACATAAGTTCTTGAAGCCCAAGGTCGTCTGAAAACCAGCAACGCCAGCCGAAACGATATGCGGTTTACCTGACAAACGAATCCACAAACTCGGCGCAGTCCTCGCTGCTGCACCTTGTTTTTAAAGTCTTCAAGTGCGCAAACAACTGCTGTTTCTCGCTGTCGCTCAGCTTATGCCCTTTGTCATCACGGACTTGGTTGTACTTAGGCGTATTTTTGATATCGAAACCGCGGTTGATAAAGAAAACCGTTTCCTTGCCTGCCGCGTTGCGCACGGTCAGCATCATGCTGCCGCCGTCTGCCGCGATGGCGCATTTATCTTCAACAATGGCGGTGTAGTCGGTGTACATGGCTGATCTCGGTTTGGCTTGGCTGTACGCCGTTTGACTCAATAAAACGGCGACAGCGATCGCGATAAAATTCTTCAACATCATTTGCTCCTTTTGCATTTTCAGAGTGCGCAGCCTGCCTGTGGTACGGCCTCTTCCGATTTCCGGCTTCTATGCCGCATCCGACGATTCTTCCTTTACCGCGTCCAGCAGCGGTATCAGCAGCTCTTCCACCAATCTTTGAAATAAAGCTCCTTCTACCGGCTCGGTGTCTTCGTTGCCGAACACTAAGGCGACTTCGGTATAGTCTTTTTGACCTTTGCTGACTTTATTGCCGTGATAGCTTTCCCTGGCTTTGTTCAGGGCATCTTCCCAGCTCTGTTTTTTGCCGTAGGCTTCGGCGGCGGCGAGGCTGGTTTTGGCGAAGAAAGGCAGCGGGCGCGTTTGCCCGAGGTTGAAGAACGTCAGCCATTTTTGCAGCATTTGTTGTGCTTGGTTGCTGGGAATTTCGGGGTAAGGCGTTGTTTCTTCAGGCTGAACGATATGGGTTTGGCAGGTTTCGGTTTCAGACGACCCTACTGCGCAAAAGATTAAATGTTCGAGCAGGAGGGCGATGCGCTGCGGGGCATTGGGTTTGCGGTCGAGGTAGAACACTTGGCCGCATTGGTAAAGGTTGCCGAGGCTGCCTTGCAGGGTTTGCCCGTCGAACTGGATTTCGTAGACGAAGGGCGGCAGTTTGGGGCTTTGCAGCAATGCGCCGTCTATACGTTTGGCGGCGGCTTGGAAATTCTGCTGCCACAATTTACCCAGTTCACCGGCGGGCAACAGGCTTTCGGCGTCGAGGCGGACGGCGGTTTCTTGAAAGTCTTGGTTGTGGCGGCGGGCGTCGAGGTAGGCGGCGGCGATTTTGTCGGCGCGTTGCGGCTCGAAGGGTTCGGCGGATTCCCATGCTTCGTCGCGGTAGGGTTCGCGCCAGCCCAAGGTTTGTTGCAGCCATGCTTTGACGGGATTTTTCCAGAAGCGGATAAAGTCGTCCTGCCAGACGGTCGGTGCGGGGCTGTTTTCTTCGAGGGCTTCGCTGAAAAACGGACGCGCCTGTTCGCGCGGGCGATTGAGGGCTTCGGCGTAGTCCTGCCGCGTGCTGAAGAGGTCGTCTGAAATGTTGTCTGCAATGAAATAGCGGTGTGAGAACGGTTGCAGGGGGTGTTGCTCGACCCAGTGTTCCGCCAGCTCTTTGCTGCGCCGTCCGGTCATGGCGGCGATGGTGTCGATGAGTTCGCTGACGAGGGCGGACGGGGCGAGTTCGTCGTCGTTGCGGATGCTGCGGCCGACGTAGGAGAGATAAAGGATGTCGCGCGCACTGATGATGGCTTCGAGAAAGAGGTAGCGGTCGTCGTCGCGGCGGGCGCGGTCGCCTTTTAGCGGGTGTTTGGCAATCAGGTCGAACACGGCGGCTTTGGTGTTGCGCGGGAAATCGCCGTCGTTCAGCCCCAACAGGCAGATGACTTTAAACGGCAGGCTCCTCATCGGCACCATGCTGCAAAAGGTGATGCCGCCGCGCAGGAATCCTGCCTGACTTTCGCTGCCTAAGAAGCGGCGGATGTGGCGGATGACGGTGTGTTGCGGCAAGGTGCCGCGAAAGCCTGCCAACGCGGTTTCTTCCTGCCATTTTGCCAACGCCTGCTCGAACTGCTGCAAGGCGTATTGGTCGTCGGCGTCGGGCAGGAACAATGACTGCACCAAATCGCGGCAGCGTTCCGTCCATTCCTCCGCCGCTGCGGGTTTGCGCCACTCGGCGGCAAGGCGGGACAGTGTGCGGATAAAGGCGGCAAAGCGGCCGAACACATCGAGGCGGTTGACATCGCCGTGCCACGCACTGACGTTTTGCCAGAGCGGGCTGCCGTCGTCGGGCAGCATCCAGCCCAACACGATACGTTCCAACGCCTGCTGCCAGGTGAACAGATTGTCCGCCGCGCCGCGCATCGTTCCGTCCAAACCCCAATGCACGTTCAATTCGGCAATGGTGTCGTGCAGCAGCGGCAAATCGTCCGCCGTCAGCCCGAAACGGCGCAGCACCAAACCGCTTTCCAACAGCGGCAGCACTTTATCGACTTCAAACCGGCTTTCCAGCAAATCCAGCGTCTGCTCCAGCGCGTAAAGCAGCGGCTGGCGGCGGCTGAGTTTCACGTCCGACACCGAATACGGCAAAGCCTGCGCCCCGCCCTGCGCCTGCCCGAACACCGCTTCGATAAACGGGCTGTACGGCTCGATGTTCGGCGTCAAAACGGCAATATCGTGCGGCTGCCAGTCGGGATGTTCGTGCAGAATCCGCAACAGCTTGTCTTTCAAAATCTGCAATTCGCGCAGAGGGCTGTGTGCCGACACGATACGGACGGAGCCGTCGCCCAGCAAATCCGCGCGGCTGTTTTCAGACGGCATCCGCAGGTTTTGAATATCGTTTTGCAGGCAGTGCAGCAGCGTGTCGTCTGAAACTTCTTCAAACACAGGCTGCTCCTCCAAGCCGATTTCCGTCAGAAAATCAAAAAAATCACGTCCCTGCTTGCCCAGCGATGCCAACAGCGGATGCCCCGTCTGCGACAAATCCGCATCGTCGCCGCCCTTCAAAAGCTGAGCCGCCTCAATCACATTGCCCCAATACTGCCCGCTCGGATTGAGCGCGAACACAAACACATCGCAATGTTCCGAAATTTTCTGCAAAAGCTGCAAATACATCGGCGCCATCGTCGAAATGCCGAACACGAAAAACCGCTCGGGCAGGTGCGCCTTATCCAAAGACGACAGCAGCTTTTCCCACAACGCCACACGGTGCGGCGCGGATTGGTTGCCGTCGTCCAAATACCGCCAAAGCTGCGCCTGCCAGACCTCGTCCTCGCCCAGCCCTAGAAGTTTGCTTTCCTGCCAAGCATCAATCCACTGCGGTCGGTACACCAGATACTGGTCGAAAATATCCGCCAACTGCCCCGCCAACTGATAATCCGCCGATTCGCCGCTGCCCAAATAGCTTTGCAAGACAGAACGGACGTTTTCAAATTCAGAGGTCGTCTGAAAACGCTCGCTGCGGAACAAATCCAACAGCCGCCAGCGCATTACCTCCGGCGAAAACGGACTGAGCGCGGGAATATCGGAAATCAGCTTCTGCATCAACTGCCACGTTAAACCTGCCGGCAGGCTGAATTGCAAATTCGCCGCCACCCCCAGTTCGCGCGCCAGATACACGCTCAAATAACGCCGCATCCCCTGACTCTGCACCACAATCTGTTCCGCCGCCAAAGCAGACTCAAGCGGCCTGACCCTTTGGATTCCGGCAAACAGGGCAGCTAGCGATTCGAGGCGGTTGGATTGGTAGAGGTAGAACATGGCGATTAAAAGCAAAAGGTTAAGAACGCAAGACAGATTATAAAGTCCCTTGATTTCTCTGCAAGCGCAACCATATAGCCGTCAACCCATCATTCAGAAAAACAGAGGAATTTATGCCGCAAACCGACATCAACCACGCTGATATCCGCACACGTTTCATCTTTGACGATATGCCTGTACGCGGTCTGCACGTCCGTCTTGAAAATGTGTGGGAACACATCGTCGGACAAAAACACTACCCTGCCGCCATCCGCCGAGCTTTAGGCGAACTCCTCGCTGCGGGCGCGCTTCTGTCCAGCAACCTCAAAAATCAAGGCACGCTCATTGTCCAAGTACAGGGACAAGGTCGTCTGAAAATGCTTGTGGTCGAAGCCACATCCGACAACACCGTGCGCGCTACCGCCCGCTGGGATGAGTCCGCCGACATCCGTGATGACGAAAGCCTGACCGACCTTTTGGGCAGCAACAGCATTTTCGTACTCACACATCAACCCAAAGATGCCGAACCTTGGCAAGGCGTTGTCCCGCTTGAAGGCGACAATATCGCCCAAATGCTCATGAACTATATAAAACGTTCCGAGCAGCTTGATACCTATATTACCCTCGCAGCCTCTGATCATGTCAGCGGAGGATTACTGGTACAACGTCTGCCCGAAGAAGAACTCGACGCGGCATCATGGGAGCTTATCAGCACACTGACCCAAACGTTGACACCGGAAGAACTAACCACCCTAGACGCACAACACGTCCTCTATCGTCTCTACCACGAAACCCCTCCACGGGTTTTCGATCCCGAAAGCATCGAATTTGCCTGCACCTGCTCGCACGGCAAAGTCAGCGATATGCTGCTTATGCTAGGCGGAGAAGAAGTTGGCGGGATAGTTGCCGAACAAGGCAGCATTCAAATCGATTGCGACTTTTGCCACACCAAATACGTATTCGACGAAACGGACGTGAACGCGCTATTTGGCGGAGACGTAGTCGGCATAGTGCGCCAGCAAGGCAGTCGTTTCCAATAACGAGCCTTCTTACTGCGACACTAAGGCAGTATTGCAACCCGCTATCTTTTCAGACGACCTTTGCACATAGTTCTCTC
>NZ_KV794943.1:69467-87867 GCF_001808875.1 Neisseria sp. HMSC064E01 | reverse complement strand
AACAACCCGAAAGGTATCGCCCATACTATCGAATACCTTAAAAAGCACAACGTCGCCCTCGTCGTCATGGAAAGCACCGGCGGTCTCGAAATTCCCGCCGCCAAAGCCATCCACCGCGCAGGCATAGCCGTGATCATCGCCAACCCGCGTCAGACGCATCAGTTTGCCCAATCGCAGTCGCTGACCAAAACCGATGTTAAAGATGCCCAAATGCTTGCCTTCTTCGCACAGATGATGATGCAAAAAGAAGATTGGCAAACCATGCTCTACCAACCGCCCACCGAAGCGGAAGAAGTGTTGGAAGCATTGGTCAACCGCCGCAACCAGCTGGTGGATATGCGGACTGCCGAGAAAAACCGTCTGCATCAGGTTCATGAAACGCAAGTCGAAAGCGTCAAACAACTGATTGCCCATTTTGACCGTCTGATTGACGAATTGGACAAACAAATCGACGACCACACCCACACGCATTTTGACGGCAAAGCCAAAGTGGCGGAACAAATCAAAGGCATTGGTTCGATAACGACGGCTACGCTGATGGCGATGCTGCCCGAATTGGGGCGGCTGTCGCACAAACGGATAGCGAGTTTGGTCGGCATTGCCCCGCACCCGAGTGAGAGCGGGGAAACCAAATTCAAAAGCCGCTGCTTCGGCGGAAGGTCTGCGGTACGTAAGGCGCTGTATATGGCTACCGTGGTAGCGACACGTTTTGAACCGCTTATTCGGGATTTCTACCAACGCCTGCTGTCCAAGGGTAAGCCGTATAAGGTTGCCGTTACGGCATGTATGCGCAAACTGCTGACGATATTGAATGCCCGGATGCGTGATTACTTTGCCGAAAACGGTATCCAAACGTCTTGATTTGAGTTTTTGTATTTTTGCCCGACGGGGTGAAAAATACAGTTGCTACACACCGAAAAGGAGGCACCATGTCCGCCCAATCCATGTCCGGCTACTTCTTCATGCCCAACCACATCATCCTCGTGGGCGCGAGCGAGCGCCCATACAGCTTGGGTGAACGCATCCTGAGCAACCTCCTGAGCGCACCGTTTCAAGGTCAAATCACACCCGTCAACCTCCGCCACCGCACGGTTGCCGGACTCACCTCCTACACCAATCTCAACAAAATCCCCGGCAGCGCCGACCTCGTCATCGCCGTAACGCCGCCTGACAGCTACGACGCCCTGTTCAAATCCTGCCGCAAAAAACAGTTCGGCCACATCATCCTCATCCAAGACTGGGAAAGCCTGTCCGACGACGAATGGCACACCGCCGAAGCCGCCATCAAAAAACACCACGGCGACGAACTCAACATCAGCGTGTGCAGCCCCGCGGGCGTGCAGCTTCCATCGCAAAGCCTCAACATCAGCTCACAACCCGACCATCCGGCAGGCTACACCGCCCTTCTGACCGGACACGCATCCGTCAGCAGCGAAATCAACCTCATGTTGCAAAAAATGGGACAGGGCATTTCACGCCACATCAGCCTCAACTATCCACTCAGCCCCACCACTTCCGCCGACTGGCTCAACCGTTTCGGCCACAACCGCCACACCAAAGTCGCCGTTATCGAGCACAACCCAGCCGAAAACCAACGCAACCTGTTCAGCGCCATCCGCCATTTCGCCCGTCACACCCCACTCATCCTCCACGTTACCCACCGTTCAGACGACACCGAAAAAGCCGTGTTACGCTGTCTTGCACGTCATTGCAACTTCCTCGCCACATTCAACAGCAGCGAACTCGAAGCCGCCCTGCACGCACGTTTATCCGACCTCCCCCCTCTGAACAGCATCGACATCCTGTCCAACACCCCTGCCGAGTGGCTAGAAACCTGCGCGCCTCAAAACCTAAAACTCCAATTCTCCACTGAGCAGCCAAACATCCGCCAAGGCTACATCGGCAGCACACCCACGCCAGCCCATTACCACAGCATCGCCAGCCAAAAACTTCAAAATACCCATACCGAAGCCCTGCTCGCCATCGTTGCCCCGACTGACAGCCCTGACGAAAAAAATCTGACCCGCACCCTGAGCATGCTGGCGAAACACACTGCCAAACCCCTGCTTGTCAGCAGCCGTTTTTCAGACGACCTCCTACATTTCGACCGTCCTGAACAAGCCTTGCAAGCCGTATCGCTCCGCAACATTACCGACCAACTGCAAAAAGAGCAGTTACGCATCGCCACGCCTAAAAAAGGTCGTCTGAAAACCCCGCAAGTAAGAAACATTACCAAAGCCCTCGCTTCAAAAGACCTACCCTTGCTTGCCGAAGCCCTGTGCCTGCCTACCTATCAGCACACCACACATAACGCGGTGCAATTCCGTTTTCAACGCCATACCGTCTATGGCGACATCCTGACCGTATGCCATCAAGGCAAAACCACCGCCGCGCTCCCGCCGTTTTCTACGCTGGACATTGAACACATCGCCCATTTCGCCCAACTTGAAAACACGCATATCCTCAACCAACTCCTGCACACCTTAAACACACTCAGCCAACGGCAACAATACATCGGCGAAATCCTGCTCAACCTCAACGGCGACCAATACAGCAGCGACTTTATCTTGCAGGCTGACGAACGCCCCTCCCCGAAAAACAAATCAACCAATATAGCCACCCTCAAGCTCGAACAAGCCGCCGCCAAAGTACAGACCGCAGCAGAATACCTGCGCAGCAAAAATCCTGCTGCCGCCGAGTTCCTCCGCAATACCGGCGAAGCCGCCGCCGAACTTTTGGGCGCAAAAACCGAAAGCGAAGCCCCCATCCAAAACGTGCTCGCCCCCTACCCGACCGAGCATCCTACTACGCTTACCCTGAAAAACGGCGAAACCGTAACCATCCGCACCTTCACCCCCGAAGACGCGGAAGCCAAGCAGCAATTCGTCCGCAGCCTTTCTCCGCAAGCGCGCTACACCCGCTTCATGACCCACACCAACGAATTGCCCATTCCCACCCTCGCGCGCTTCAGCAAACTCGACTACCACAGCGAAGCCGCATGGACGGCGCGCAATTCAGACGACCTCATCGTCGCCGTCAGCCGCTTCAGCCGTATCAACCGCAACGAATGCGAATTCGGTATCACACTTGCCGAAAACGTGCGCGGCAAAGGGTTGGCAACGGAAATGATGAAGCTGATTATCCAATCGGCAACACAACAAGGCTACCGCGTCATGAGTGCCCAAATACTCAAATCCAACATCCCCATGCTTAAACTTGCTGAAAAATCAGGCTTTACCATCACCCCCTCCGAAGAAGACAACACTTTGTGCCAAGCGCGCCTCAGCCTGACCACTCCGCAAAACAGCAACAAAAACAAATAAAAACTTGCATGAACAACGCAAAATATCCTAAAATTAGCGGTTTCTTATCTATCCGATTTTCTCAAAAGGACTCAAAATGGTAGTTATCCGTTTGGCTCGCGGTGGTTCTAAACACCGTCCCTTCTTCCACGTAGTCGTTGCCGACTCCCACAACCGTCGCGATGGTCGCTTCATCGAGCGCGTTGGCTTCTACAACCCTGTTGCCAATGAAAAACAAGAGCGCGTACGCCTCCAAGCCGACCGCCTGAACCACTGGATCGCTCAAGGCGCACAAGTCAGCGACGCAGTTGCAAAACTGATCAAAGAACAAAAAGCTGCTGCTTAATCACCGGCTAATCTTGCTATGACCGACACTCGACAACGGGTAGCCATGGGCTACATCAAAGGCGTATTCGGCATCAAAGGCTGGCTCAAAATAGCTGCCAATACAGAATACGCCGACAGCCTCCTGGACTACCCTGAGTGGCAGTTAAGCAAAGACGGTAAAACATTGAATGTTACACTCGAAGCCGGCAAAATCGTCAGCGGAGAGCTTCAGGTCAAATTCGAAGGCATAGACGATCGCGATCAGGCTTTTGCCCTGCGCGGCTATACCATCGAAATCCCCCGAGAAGAATTCGCCCCTACCGAGGAAGACGAATACTATTGGGCAGATTTAGTCGGTATGACTGTTGTCAACAAAGACGATATCGTGCTCGGCAAAGTCACAAACCTGATGGAAACCGGTGCCAACGATGTTTTGATGATTAATGGAGAATATGGTCAAATCCTGATCCCGTTCGTATCCAACTACATCGAAACCGTCGATACCGAAAGCAAAACCATTACCGCCGACTGGGGCTTAGACTACTGATGTTGATTCAAGCCATCACCATCTTCCCCGAAATGTTCGACAGCATCACCGAATACGGCGTAACCGGTCGCGCAAAAAAACAAAACCTTTGGCAATTCCAAGCCATCAATCCCCGCAAATTCGCCGACAACAAACTCGGCTATATTGACGACCGCCCCTTTGGCGGAGGTCCGGGAATGATTATGATGGCACCGCCGCTGCAAGCAGCGATAGAAGAAGCCAAACAAATATCTTCAGCGCCTGCAAAAGTCATCTACCTTAGTCCGCAAGGTCAACCACTGACCCACAAAAAAGCTGTAGAACTTGCAAAATCTCCGCATCTCATACTGCTTTGTGGACGATACGAAGGAATTGACGAACGCCTGCTGCAAAGCAGCGTAGATGAAGAAATCAGCATAGGCGACTTTGTCGTTTCCGGCGGAGAGCTACCCGCCATGATGCTGATGGATGCCGTACTCAGACTGATACCCGGCGTATTGGGCGATATACAGTCAGCCGAGCAGGACTCGTTTTCAGACGACCTACTAGACTGCCCCCATTACACCAAACCCTTAGAATTCCAAGGCATGACTGTTCCCGTCGTATTGCGTTCGGGCAATCATGGTTTGATAGCCGAATGGCGGTTGAAACAATCGCTGCGGCGCACCCTGGAGCGCAGACCAGACCTACTGGAAAAGCGCAGTTTAATCCCAAAGGAATCCCGCCTCTTAAAAGAAATCTTGCAAGAGCAACAGGAAATCCAATCATAATTTAGGAAAAACAATGAACCTGATTCAACAATTAGAGCAAGAAGAAATTGCTCGTCTGAACAAAGACATCCCCGAATTCGCACCGGGCGACACTGTAGTCGTTTCCGTACGCGTAGTAGAGGGTTCACGCAGCCGTCTGCAAGCTTACGAAGGCGTTGTTATCGCCCGTCGTAACCGTGGCTTGAACAGCAACTTCATCGTCCGCAAAATTTCCAGCGGCGAAGGCGTTGAGCGTACTTTCCAACTCTACTCCCCTACCGTAGAAAAAATTGAAGTAAAACGCCGCGGTGACGTTCGTCGCGCTAAACTGTACTACTTGCGTGGTCTGACTGGTAAAGCAGCCCGCATTAAAGAAAAATTGCCTGCCCGCAAAGGTTAAGCATAAGAACAGCAAAAAATCCCCACTTTTCAGTGGGGATTTTTTTACATCATCTTTCTATCATTCTGCAACAAATTCAATCACAGATATAGTGGATTAACTTTAAATCAGGACAAGGCGACGAAGCCGCAGATAGTACATCAGGACAAGGCGACGAAGCCGCAGACAGTACAAATAGTACGGCAAGGCGAGGCAACGCCGTACTGGTTTAAAGTTAATCCACTATAAGATTTCGGTTACCACCCTACAACCAAAACCTTAGAATAACTTCTGTAAACCATCAGCCTCTTAAAGCACATAAAAATAAATGCAGATAAATTGAGCCAAGCTGCCACCAAGAACAAACAAATGCCAAATACCATGACCATGCTTAATCTTTTTATCCTTCACAAACCAATAGATACCGACGCTATACAATATACCGCCCAACGCAAGCCAAAACAGTCCGGCAGATGAAAGCGATTGAACCAATGGAAATAAAGCAACCAAAATCAACCATCCCATCACCACATAAATAATCATGGACAACAGCCGCTTTTCACTCTTCCTACCTATTGTAAGCTCTTGAATAATACCTAAAAACGCCAACCCCCACGACACGCCGAAAAGCGACCAGCCCCACTCCCCCTTAAGTGGAATCAGGGTAAAAGGGGTATAGCTGCCTGCAATCAACAGATAAATCATGCAATGATCCACTTTTTGCAAGACAGCCTTGATTTTAGGTTGGGGAATACTATGGTATAGCGTTGAGCCCAGATACAGCAAAGACAGGCAAACACCATAAGTAATCGCACTGGCAAGCCGATATGAATCATCCGCCTTGATAATCATCAGCACCAATGCCGCAACAGCCAACATGGCGCCGATTAAATGAGTATACGCATTAAAGCGTTCACCGTGATACATAAGAATCGTTCTTAGTTTGAAGAGACCGGCAAAGTGTACGCCAAACACCATACCGTAAGCGCAAGAAAATGATAAAAATAAGTTAAAACCAACACCGTTATCATTCTGAAGCACCTAATCCAGGCCTTACCTTACATTCAACATCATCCCTCTTTTCTCAGACGTTCCAAATATTCGCGTACTTCCTGCACCTTTTCTTCAGTAAACAAATTCTCAATATTTTTCCAAATACTATGGTAACCATAAGGACCGTGTTGCATTTCCAACCTAGCCTCTTCCACTGACCAACCCTGATAAATAATACGGTACATTCCGGAAATCAAACCTGTACGGTCAGCCCCATGATAGCAATGAACCAATACAGGGCCGTATTTTTGCTGCTTTTCAATTAAGAAAAGCGTTTGCGCGACATCTTTAGGCTTAATTTTCCACGTCAACAAAGGACGGTTCAGCAGCATCAAATTGCGCCCTTTTAAATGTGTTTCGTTGTCGTTCCGATCAAAAAATCGCAAATTAATCACACTACGGATACCGAGTTGCTCAATCAATTCCCCATCTTCCGCAACCGGCTGCTCACTGCGGTAAAGCTTATCATCAATACGGTACAAATTAGCATCTTGCTTTACCAAAGTCGCCCAACGGGCAGAAGCAGTAGAAATATCTTGAGGAGCCATAGGAGTGGAACACGCGGCAAGGAAACATGAGCACAAAATGACAGATACAAAACGACGCATAAAATCTTCTCTAAAATAAAACGTGATTGTAATGGCAGGTCGTCTGAAAACGAAGCCCGATTAAAGCGGACAACCACAACCGGCAGCTTCAAGCATTTTCAGACGACCTTTATGTCGTACAAATCAAACACAAACCACATATCCAAGAACAATCAGCCTAGCAAATGTAAAAAACAGTTTGTTTTTGTCATGATTATATCTATGATAACGCTTTTATGCTGTTTGATAAAAACGCACCATTTTAACCGACAAAAAAGGGGACAACATGTCTGTAATCAACACTAAAATCAAAACCATCATCTTAACCGCCGTCAGCGCGGCAATCCTGTCTGCCTGTGGCGGCGGTGGCAGCGGTGGCGCATCCACCCTTTCCACCGGCTCAACCAGCACAGGCGGCAACGGCAGCCCTGCCAAAAACAGCAGTCCAAACAATGCTACCCCCAGCGCAGCCAACAACAGTAATGGCAATACCGTAGCAGCAGCAGCCCCTAGTCATAACCGCGCTGACAATCTTGCAGATTTGATTGACGAAGCTCCGCTTGAAGCTTTGAACCTTCCTACCCCGCTGCACACCAGCTTTATTTCTTCAGCCAGCGCACAGCAAGGCAATCCAAACGTTCAGTTGCGCCAAAAAGAAACTGGGGAGCAATTCCAAACTGACAACCAAAACAAAGACCAAGGCGGCTTGATCAGCTCTTTAGATTTTAAAGCCAATGATGAAGTGAAATTGGACGGAATCGTGTTATTCAATAAAAATGCGAATGGCAGCGCAACGCAACCTGAATGGACAACCACCGATTCTCTCATCGCAAAAATCAATTCCAAAGGAAATACAAAAGCCGATGTCAGCGAACAAGATGGCAGCGAAAAAAATACCAAATACGAATACGGCAAATCAACTTTGGACGACCGTATTGTCGAAATCTTCAAACAATTGAAGACCGAACGGGAAAACCTTAAAAAAGCAAAAGAAGGCGGTACCGACGGTATTGATACAAACAAAATTGCAGAAATTGAAGCCAAGATCAAAGAGCTGTCAGAACTGTATGACTTTAAACGTCAACTTCGTGCAGGTTTGACAAAATATACTCAAGATTCCATGAATCAAATTGCCTATTTCCGCACTGATGCCGATGGTTTGGTATTTGACAAACGATTCGACGGCATCTACGTCATTCGCTTTGTTGATGGTACGCAGATCGTTATGCACGATCCTGCCGCTGCCGGCTGGACTTACCAAACTTTCGCCCACTATATCGATCCGAAGTCCGGTGTGATTTACGGCTATCAAAGCTTAGGCGATGAAACCAAGTTTACCGATCTGCCTGAAAAAGGTACGGCCACTTACAACGGCTTGACTACTGCCTATGTTGTGAAAGGCGACCAAGGTCGTCAGCTGACCGCAGACGTTAAAGCTATCGTCGATTTCGGCTTGAAAGGCGTACGCTTTGAGACTTCCAATTCCCAATTCCATTCCCTCGACGCCAACGGCCGCCGTGTAAGCGAAGCTGATGCGAAGTACGATATGAAAGGTACGGCAAAATGGGAAAACGGCAACCTCTTCCTGGGTTCGATTGAAGCAGCCGCAGCAGGTCTGAAAGGTAATTTGAGCGGTAAATTCTACGGTGCAAAAGCTGCTGAAATCGGCGGTACTTACGGTCTGAAAAACCAAGACGGCAGCGAACACTTCATTGGTGGTTACGGAGCGAAACGTCAATAACCCCCATTACCGTCTCCTTTAAAAAAGGTCGTCTGAAAGACTGTTTGCAGTTTCAGACGACCTTTTCTTTCCACCTATTCAAGTGATACGAAAGCACATAAAACGACAGCCCCATCCAGCAGCAGATTGGTTTGAGATCAAAGCGAAACAACGAAGTTATCTTTATCCGACAGCTTTATTCCCTATCTTCATCACCCCCCACCCGCTTCTATTGCCAACTTCTCTAATAATCACGCCGCAGAGAAGGCGCAATTGTGGCATAATCTGCACCAAATCAAACAGACATCGGCAATGCACACCATACCGGCGCGCCGATCCGATGGCTTTATCACCAAACTTTCAGACAAATCAAATCAAGACGGGGTTTCCAGCCAGAGATCGTCTGAAAGTATCCGCTTCAACGAAATTAAAACCGACAAATGTAAAGAGCAGAAAGTCTCCCATGACAACCCAAACCCTTTTAATCGAACTCCTTACCGAAGAACTCCCCCCCAAAGCCCTGAATAATTTAGGCAATCACTTCGCCGCTTCTGTTGCCGAAGGCTTGGAAAAAGCGCAACTGATTGACGGCGCAGCCGAATTTACCGCCTACGCCTCACCGCGCCGTTTGGCTGTTCAAATCAAAAACGTCAAAGCCGTTCAAGCCGATCAGAAAATCGTGAAAAAAGGTCCTGCCGTGGCGAATGCCATGAAAGATGGTGCGCCGACCAAGGCTTTGGAAGGTTTTGCGCGCGGTGCGGGGGCAAAAATCGAAGACTTGACCATCGTCCACGACGGTAAGCAGGATGTGTACGCCTACGAATATGTTCAAACCGGCAAACCGTTGGGCGAACTTTTGGAAGACATTATCAATCAAGCCGTTAAGAAACTGCCGATTCCGAAAGTGATGCGCTGGGGCAGCAGTACGTTTACCTTCGTGCGCCCCGTTCACGGGCTGATTGTGCTGCACGGCGACGACATCGTGAACGTCAGCGTCTTGGGCCTGCAAAGCGGCAATCAAACCTTGGGACACCGCTTCCTTTCCAGCGGCGAAATCACTATTACAAACGCCGACAGCTACGCCGCACAAATGCGCGAGCAAGGCAAAGTCGTCGCTTCGTTTGCCGAGCGCAAAGCCGCGATTCAGACGGCCTTAAACGAGCAGGCAGGTCGTCTGAAAGCGACTGTTGCCGCCGATGAAGCCCTGTTGGACGAAGTTACCGCGCTGGTCGAATACCCCGTTGTTTTGGAAGCCGGTTTTGAAGAACATTTCCTCGCCGTGCCGCAGGAATGCCTGATTCTGACCATGCAGCAAAACCAAAAATACTTCCCACTGCTCGACCAAAACGGCAAGCTGATGAACCGCTTCCTGCTGGTCTCCAACCTGCAAACCGAAGACCCGTCGCACATCATCCAAGGCAACGAACGCGTTTTGCGCGCGCGCCTGTCTGATGCCGAGTTCTTCTATAAGCAAGACCAAAAAGCGACTTTGGAAAGCCGCCTGCCCAAGCTGGCGAACGTGGTTTATCACAACAAAATCGGTTCGCAAGCCGAACGCATCGAACGCCTGCAAAGCATCGCCGCCCACATCGCTAAAGCTTTGGGTGCAGATGCCGCCGCAGCCGAACGTGCCGCGCGTCTGGCAAAAGCCGACTTGGTTACCGAAATGGTCGGTGAGTTCCCCGAACTGCAAGGCACGATGGGCAAATACTACGCCCGCTTGGACGGAGAAACCGAAGAAATCGCCGAAGCCGTCGAGCAGCACTATCAGCCGCGTTTTGCCGGCGACAACCTGCCGAACGGCAAAGTCGCCACTTCTGTTGCGCTGGCCGACAAGCTGGAAACCTTGGTCGGCATTTGGGGCATCGGTCTGATTCCGACCGGCGACAAAGACCCCTACGCCCTACGCCGCGCTGCCTTGGGTATTTTGCGGATGCTGATGCAGTATGGTTTGGACGTGAACGAGCTGATTCAGACGACCTTCGACAGCTTCCCAAAAGGTTTGCTCAACGAGAAAACACCGTCTGAAACCGCCGACTTCATGCAGGCGCGCCTTGCCGTATTGCTGCAAAACGACTATCCGCAAGACATCGTTGCCGCCGTACTCGCCAAACAGCCGCGCCGTTTGGACGATTTGACCGCCAAACTGCAAGCCGTTGCCGCGTTCAAGCAACTGCCCGAAGCCGCCGCGCTCGCCGCCGCCAACAAACGCGTGCAAAACCTGCTGAAAAAAGCCGATGCCGAGTTGGGTGAAGTCAATGAAAGCCTGCTGCAACAAGACGAAGAAAAAGCCCTGTATGCCGCCGCACAAGGCTTGCAGCCGAAAATTGCCGCCGCCGTTGCCGAAGGCAATTTCCAGACCGCCTTGTCCGAACTGGCTTCCGTCAAACCGCAAGTCGATGCCTTCTTCGACGGCGTGATGGTAATGGCTGAAGATCCCGCAGTGAAACAAAACCGCCTAAACCTGCTGAACCGTTTGGCAGAACAAATGAACGCAGTAGCCGATATTGCGCTCTTGGGCGAATAATATATAGCCGTAAACAAAGGTCGTCTGAAAACGGACAAGCAGCTTTGCCTAACGTTTTCAGACGACCTTTTTGATTCTATGAATCTAACGCCATCCGCCCACGCACAAAGCCAATTCCCGCTCACATCCTTGTCTTAGCCCCATACCATTCCGTGTGGGCACGGCCTATTTACTATATAATTTCGACTTTCAGCATTTTCCGCGCTTAATCATGAAACGGCTCAAACGCATCAAAACCATCCTCCGCACGCTTTACCTCTACCACCTCGCCGAGCTGTTTGTCGCGCTTGTCCGTCCAGGCTGGGCGCGGACGTTGTTGAAAATGCTGCCGCAGTCGTCTGAATTTGAAAACGAACCGCCGGCAGTGCGCCTGCGCCTTGCCTTAGAAAGCTTAGGGCCGATCTTCATCAAGTTCGGACAGGTTCTCTCTACGCGCCCCGATTTGATTCCGCATGATTACGCGGTCGAATTGGCAAAGCTGCAAGACAAAGTCCCGCCGTTTGACGCGCAGCTTTCGCGGGAGCAAATCGAAAAATCGCTGGGGCAATCTATCGAAACGCTGTACGCGGAATTTGAAACCGAACCCGTCGCCAGTGCGTCCATCGCCCAAGTACACAAAGCCCGCCTGCATTCGGGTGAACAAGTGGCGGTCAAAGTCTTGCGCCCCAACCTTTTACCCGTTATCGAACAGGATTTGTCGCTGATGCGTTTCGGCGCGGCTTGGGTCGAACGTCTGTTTGCCGACGGCAAGCGTTTGAAACCGCGCGAAGTGGTGGCGGAGTTCGACAAATATCTGCATGACGAGTTGGACTTGATGCGCGAAGCCGCCAATGCCAGCCAGCTCGGACGTAATTTCCAAAACAGCGATATGCTGATTGTGCCTAAAGTGTTTTACGACTACTGCACCAGCGACGTGCTGACCATCGAATGGATGGACGGCACGCCCGTATCGGAAATCGCCAAACTCAAAGCCGACGGCATCGATTTGCACAAACTTGCCGATTACGGCGTGGAAATCTTCTTCACGCAAGTCTTCCGCGACGGCTTTTTCCATGCCGATATGCACCCCGGCAACATTTTGGTCGCCGCCGACAACCGCTACATCGCCCTCGATTTCGGCATCGTCGGCACACTGACCGACTACGACAAACGCTATCTCGCCATCAACTTCCTCGCCTTTTTCAACCGCGATTACCACCGCGTCGCCACCGCCCACATCGAATCGGGCTGGGTACCCGCCGACACGCGCGCGGAAGAATTGGAAGCCGCCGTCCGCGCCGTATGCGAGCCGGTATTCAACAAACCTATCTCACAAATTTCCTTCGGCTTGGTGCTGATGCGCCTGTTTGAAGTCAGTCGCCGCTTCAATGTCGAAATCCAGCCGCAGCTTGTGCTGCTGCAAAAAACGCTGCTCAACATCGAAGGCTTGGGACGGCAGCTTGATCCCGATTTGGACTTGTGGAAAACCGCCAAACCGTTTTTAGTGAAGTGGATGAACGAACAGGTCGGTCCCAAAGCCTTTTTGCGCAACCTCAAAAACGAAGCCCCCGACTGGGCGCAAATCATCCCTTCCCTACCGCGCAAAATCAGCGCGCTGGTTGACGAAAACCGCCAACAGGAAATGCGCGATGCCTATATCCACTTGGTTAAAGTACAGCAGCGGCAAAGCATGTGGCTGGGTGTGATTGCGGTTATTCTGTTTCTGATTTTGCTGTTTGATTAAAAATCTATATACACAAAAGGTCGTCTGAAAACGAAGTGGTGGTTTTAGAAAAACTCACTATTCGCATTTTCAGACGACCTTTTATTATGAATTTGAATAAAACGCACACCTCAACCGTAGCGTGGGCTCCGCCCACGAAAATCAGGATATTTTGCCTATCGCCCAAAAACAGAATAGACCGATATATTTCTCGCGGGTAAAGCCCACGCTACTTTTCCACTCGTTACCAAGGTCGTCTGAAATCACGGATTGCAGCCAGGCAAACCCGCTATGACCGTTTTTCAGACGACCTTCTATTGCGAGTTTGAATACAATCCCCGCCGCAGCCGTAGCGTGGGCTTTGCCCACGAAAATCAGGATATTTTGCCCCTCGCCAAAAAACAGAATAGACCGATATATTTCTTGCGGGCAAAGCCCACGCTACTTTTCCACTCGTTACTGAGGTCGTCTGAAATCACGGATTGCAGCCAAGCAAACCCGTTATGACCATTTTCAGACGACCTTCTATTGCGAGTTTGAATAAAATCCCCGCCGCAGCCGTAGCGTGGGCTCCGCCCACGAAAATCAGATATTTTGCCCCTCGTCCCAAACAAAATTGACCAACATAATTTCTCGCGGGCAAAGCCCACGCCACCTTGTTCCATCTTCGTCGAGGTCGTCTTAAAACGCCAACCGTTCCCATCGCATGGAAACCGCGGCTTTCAGACGACCTTTACAGTTTTTGAGTCATTCCCGATATGCTATAATCCGCCGTTAAACTTTTATCTTTTCAGGAAAAAACATGAGCTTGAAATGCGGCATCGTCGGCCTGCCCAACGTCGGCAAATCCACCCTCTTTAACGCGCTGACCCAATCGGGCATCGAAGCGGCGAACTATCCCTTCTGCACCATCGAACCCAACGTCGGCATCGTCGAAGTGCCCGACCCGCGCATGGCGGAACTGGCAAAAATCGTCAACCCGCAAAAAATGCAGCCCGCCATCGTCGAGTTCGTCGATATTGCCGGTTTGGTTGCAGGTGCAAGCAAAGGCGAAGGCTTGGGCAACCAGTTCCTCGCCAACATCCGCGAAACCGACGCCATCGTCAACGTCGTGCGCTGCTTCGACGACGACAACATCGTCCACGTCGCAGGCAAAGTCGATCCGATTGCCGACATCGAAACCATCGGCACCGAATTGGCACTTGCCGACCTCGCCAGCGTCGAAAAAGCCATCGTCCGCGAAGAAAAACGCGCACGCTCAGGCGACAAAGACGCGCAAAAACTGGTCGAACTGTGCAAAAAACTGCTGCCGCATCTGGACGAAGGCAAACCCGTCCGCTCCTTTGGTTTGGACGCGGAAGAACTCGCCATGCTTAAACCGCTGTTCCTGCTGACCGCCAAACCCGCCATGTATGTCGGCAACGTTGCCGAAGACGGTTTTGAAAACAATCCGCACCTCGACCGCCTGAAAGAGTTGGCAGAAAAAGAAAACGCGCCCGTCGTTGCCGTTTGCGCCGCGATGGAGAGCGAAATCGCCGAGTTGGAAGACGACGAAAAAGCCGAATTCCTCGCCGAAATGGGCTTGGAAGAACCCGGCTTGAACCGCCTGATTCGCGCTGGTTACGACCTTTTGGGCCTGCAAACCTACTTCACCGCCGGCGTCAAAGAAGTCCGCGCCTGGACCATCCACAAAGGCGACACCGCCCCGCAAGCCGCCGGCGTCATCCACACCGACTTCGAACGCGGCTTCATTCGCGCCCAAGTCATTTCCTACGACGATTTTGTCTCACTCGGCGGCGAAGCCAAAGCCAAAGAAGCCGGCAAAATGCGCGTGGAAGGCAAGGAATATGTCGTGCAAGACGGCGATGTGATGCACTTCTTGTTTAACGTGTAAACCAAATGCAACAGGTTTTCAGACGACCTCTCGATACTTTTTGAGTCGGGCAAGGTCGTCTAAAAACCTGTTCTTAACAATTGTTCGAGCTCACCTCGTCATGGAAATCGAAGTGTATAAACACTCAAACCCGATTAAGTTCTATCTCATTAATTATAAAAATAAAATATTAAGCACACACCTTAAAACTATCACCTGAGTTTTCAATCTAACTACCCAATCAAACCGACACTATCAACAATTATTCTAAAGCAGCCCACCCACACACCCTATACCCGATTTGAACAACCATCAACCCTTATAAAATTATCTTTCAGACGACCTCTGCATTGCCGGCTCTATTTAAAGTAAAAATATTATGAGTAAAATCTTATCTTACCGTCCTGACATTGATACATTGCGCGCCATTGCCGTCTTATCCGTCGTAGCCTTTCATATCGAAAAGAACTGGTTGCCGGGCGGTTTTCTCGGTGTCGATATTTTCTTCGTGATTTCAGGCTTTTTGATTACGATGATTATCCATCGTGAAATGAGCCAGGGAATTTTCTCTTTTAAAACGTTTTATATCCGCCGCATCAAACGGATTTTGCCCGCATTTTTTGCCGTATTAACCGCAACGCTGATAGGCGGCTTTCTTTTATTCACCAAAGATGATTTCTTTCTTTTGTGGAAGTCCGCACTGGCTGCTTTAGGTTTCGCATCCAATCTGTATTTCGCAAAAGGGCAAGGCTATTTCGATCCGGCACAGGAAGAAAAGCCTCTGCTCCATATATGGTCTTTATCGGTTGAAGAACAATACTACTTTGTCTTTCCGATATTGCTGCTGCTTGTCGTCCGCAAAAGTTGGCGCGTGCAGTTTGGCTTTCTCATCACGCTATGTGCGTTAAGCCTTGCCGCTTCCTTTATGCCTTCTTCACTCGATAAATATTATCTCCCCCATTTGCGTGCCTGCGAAATGCTGGTCGGATCGCTGACAGCCGTGTGGATGCAATATCAACAACAGCAGAAACTTTATATCGGCAAGCAATATGCTGCCGCAGGTGCTTTATTGTCTGTGTGCATATTGTTCGCCTGTCTGTTTGCCTACACGGAGCAAACCGCTTATTTTCCAGGCCCTGCCGCTTTGATTCCTTGCCTGGCTTCGGCAGCACTGATTTATTTCAATCATTTCGAACATCCGCTTAAAAAATTTTTCCAATGGAAAATCACCATTGCCATCGGCCTGATTTCCTATTCACTTTATCTGTGGCATTGGCCTATATTGGCTTTTATGCACTATATCGGTCCGGACAACCTGCCTTCTTATTCAACAGCGGCAGCAATCGTCCTGATGTTGGTACTTTCTTTGATTTCTTATTACTGTATAGAAAAACCGTTTAAAAATTGGAAAGGTTCGTTTGTACAATCTGTCTCATGGATTTACGCCCTCCCCATGCTGATTTTGACCGTAGGCTCTTTTTTCGCGATGAAGCTGCCATTTATGGCGCAATATGACCATATGGGACTGGCACGCTCCTATACCTCCTGCCATAACAATACCGATAAACAATGCCTTTGGGGAGACACGGAAAAACAGCCGGAATTGCTGATTTTGGGCGACTCTCACGCCGACCAATACAAAACATTCTTTGACGCCGTGGGCAAAAAAGAAAAATGGTCTGCCACCATGGTTTCTGCCGACAGTTGCGCCTATGTAGAAGGCTACTCAGCTCGAGTGTTTAAACAAAATGCCTCCTGTCGTGCCTTTTATCAGTATGCAAAAGAGCATCTGCCTCGATATTCAAAAGTGCTTTTGGCCATGCGTTGGGGCAGCCAAATGCCGGAAAACAGCAATTCTATTTCTTATGATGCTGATTTCTTTCAAAAATTCGACACCATGCTGCAAACACTATCTTCTGAGAAACAAATTGTTTACCTCATGACGGACAACCAAACCTTGTCTTACAACGCCCTGCGCGCCTATATGCTGTCTTCCCGTATACCGGGTTACCGCCAAAACCTGCATTCGGACGATGAAGCGACCACGAAAGGCAATCTCCGTATTAGGGAACTGGCAGCCAAATATCCTAATGTCCATATCATCGATGCCGCAGCCCTTATCCCGAAAGATTTTAAAATCGACGGATTGCCAGTTTACTCGGATAAAGACCATATCAACCCTTACGGAGGAATAGAATTGGCGAAGCGTTTTTCCAAAGAGAATAAACTCCTCGATACGCACCATAGCCATTGATCCGATTAAATTTGTTACAATTAGCGGTTTGCAAAACCGCTAATTTTTTGAAAGATACCGATGAGCGTCATCCAAGACCTACAATCGCGCGGCCTTATCGCGCAAACTACCGACATCGAAGCCTTAGACGCTTTGTTAAACGAACAAAAAATCTCCCTCTACTGCGGTTTCGACCCGACCGCCGACAGCCTGCATATCGGCCATTTGCTGCCCGTATTGGCATTGCGCCGTTTCCAACAAGCGGGGCATACGCCGATTGCTTTGGTGGGCGGTGCGACCGGTATGATCGGCGACCCCAGCTTCAAAGCGGTGGAACGCAGTTTGAATTCCGCCGAAACCGTTGCCGGCTGGGTAGAAAGCATCCGTAACCAACTGAAACCGTTTTTGAGCTTTGAAGGCGAAAACGCCGCCATTATGGCGAACAACGCCGACTGGTTCGGCAGCATGAACTGCCTCGATTTCCTGCGCGACATCGGCAAGCATTTCTCCGTCAACGCCATGCTGAACAAGGAATCCGTCAAACAGCGTATCGAGCGCGACGATGTGGGCATTTCCTTCACCGAGTTTGCCTACTCCCTGCTGCAAGGCTACGACTTTGCCGAATTGAACAAACGCCATAGCGCGGTTTTGGAAATCGGCGGTTCCGACCAATGGGGCAACATAACCGCCGGTATCGACCTGACCCGCCGTCTGAACCAAAAACAAGTATTCGGCCTGACCCTGCCGCTGGTCACCAAATCCGACGGCACCAAATTCGGCAAAACCGAAGGCGGCGCGGTATGGCTGAACGCGAAGAAAACCTCGCCGTATCAATTCTACCAGTTCTGGCTGAAAGTTGCCGATGCCGATGTGTATAAATTCTTGAAATACTTCACCTTCCTGTCTATCGAGGAAATCGACGCCATCGAAGCGAAAGACCAAGCCAGCGGCACCAAGCCAGAAGCGCAACGCATCCTCGCCGAAGAAATGACCCGCCTGATTCACGGCGAAGCCGCCCTGCAAGCCGCGCAGCGCATTTCCGAAAGCCTGTTTGCCGAAGACCAAAGCAGCCTGACAGAAAGCGACTTCGAACAGCTCGCCCTCGACGGTCTGCCCGCATTTGAAGTTTCAGACGACCTCAACGTCGTTGAAGCCTTAGTCAAAACCGGCTTGGCATCTTCCAACAAAGAAGCGCGCGGTTTTGTGAACAGCAAAGCGGTATTACTCAACGGACAAGCCGCCGAATTGAACAACCCGAACCACGCCGCCGAACGCCCCGACGATGCCTATCTGCTGACCGACGCGCACAAACGCTTCGGCAAATACACCATCGTACGACGCGGCAAACGTAACCACGCGCTCTTGGTTTGGAAATAAACCTTAAATGACAAAGGTCGTCTGAAATCCGTTTTCAGACGACCT
>NZ_KV794943.1:49110-69367 GCF_001808875.1 Neisseria sp. HMSC064E01 | reverse complement strand
TCGTCTGAAATCCGTTTTCAGACGACCTTTTTTTCTATCGGTAATGGCATGAATAGCGAAGTTATAGTGGATTAAATTTAAATCAGGACAAGGCGATGAAGCCGCAGATAGTACAGATAGTACGGAACCGATTCACTTGGTGCTTTAAGCACCTTAGAGAATCGTTCTCTTTGAGCTAAGGCGAGACAACGCCGTACTGGTTTAAATACTTTCATCTATATCTTCCGTGATACAGTAAATTAACTTTCAATCAGTATGGTATCCTCTTCTCTTGTTTTACCATCTATATTCTCTGAGGTTTCATCCCGTCCTGATTTAAGGTTAATCTCCTGCGCCTGCGCATATCATGAGTCTTAAATCACGCAACACCCCATCGATCTGAATTTATAGTGGATTAAATTTAAACCAGTACGGCGTTGCCTCGCCTTAAGCTCAAAGAGAACGATTCTCTAAGGTGCTGAAGCACCCAAGTGAATGGTTCCGTACTATCTGGATTTTGGGGAATTTTGCAAAGGTCTCTATCTGTACTATCTGCGGCTTCGTCGCCTTGTCCTGATTTAAATTTAATCCACTATAATACACAATAAGAAAGAAATACCATGCCTGCACTCTACTCTCTTGCTGATTTGAAAGCCGCCTATCAGCGCAAAGAAAAGCTGAAATATCTATACTTCTGGGGACATACTCCAAAACATAAAAATGAAACAGACAAAGCCGTCTTCAGCCAATGGTATCCGGCACCCTTTGAAATCGACGGCATCCGCTATGCGACTGCCGAACATTATATGATGGCTGAAAAGGCAAAATTATTCGGTGCAGACGATATCCGACGCCAAATCATCGCTTCTGCGCATCCAAAACAGGCGAAGGATTTAGGGCGACAAGTCATCGGATTTAAAGACGACATTTGGAATGCCCACCGCTTCGATATCGTTTGCAAGGGCAATCATGCCAAGTTTAGCCAACACCCCGATTTGAAACGCTTTCTGCTTGACACAGGCAGCCGCATTCTAGTGGAAGCCAGTCCGGTAGATACAATCTGGGGAATTGGACTTGCCCAAGATGACCCACGCGTCCAAAATCCGCTGCAATGGCGGGGCTTAAACCTGCTTGGCTTTGCTTTAATGAAAGTACGGGACGAACTTCAGGTCGTCTGAAACCTACTTTCAGACGACCCCATAAAAAAACGCACCTTATGAAAAGGTGCGTTTTAATTTCTACGATTTAGAATTTAGCGCCGGATTGGTTGGCCATATAGTCAACCGCTGCTTTGACTTCGTCATCACTCAGGCTTGTGTTACCGCCTTTGGCAGGCATGGAGTTAAAACCTTCGAGCGCGTGTTTGTGCAGGGTATCTTTACCTTGCTTGATACGCGGAGCCCACTCGTCGTTTTTGCCTATACCTGGAGCGCCTGGGATGGTGCCGCCGTGACACATTTTGCAGTTGGCTTCAAAAACAGCTTTACCGTCTACTTTAGCAGATGAAGCGTCTGCTTTTTCTGCAGGTTTGGCTTCAGAAGCAGCAGGTGCTTTTGCATCAGTTGCTGAAGCAGCTTTTTCAGCTTGAGCCGGAGCGGAAGCAGATGAAGCGGCAGTAGATGATGCAGCGGTAGAAGCAGGTGCCGGAGCAGGTTCAGCTTTTTTCACCGGTGCTTTGCCGTCTTTGTTAGACAGACCCCATACATACGCAGTCATGATGTGGAGCTTGTCTTTATCCAAGAAATGACCCCAAGCAGGCATCTGGCTGTGTCGACCGTTGGTGATGGTTTCGATAATCGATTTTTGAGTACCGCCCCACAACCATACGTCGTCGGTCAGGTTCGGACCCAAGCCTTGAATACCTTGACCTTTATCGCCGTGACAGGTAAAGCAGTTTGCGGGAGGACCGCTGAACAATGCTTTACCGCGGGCAGCGCGTTCTTCATCGTATTGATCTTTAGGTTTGGACAAGGACATGACATAGTTTGCCACATCTTTTACGCGCTCTTCACCCAGTGCAGGACCCCATGCAGCCATTTGTGCCGTACGGCCTTTTTCAATGGTCTCATGGATTTTCTCAGGCTCGCCGCCCCACAACCAATCGTTGTCGGTCAAATTCGGGAAGCCTTTGGAACCTTTGGCATCAGAACCGTGACATTGGATACAGTAGGTATTGAAGAGGTTTTGACCGATGGCGCGTGCTTCAGGATCTTTTGCCACTTTCTCAATCGGCATTTTGGCAAATTTGGCATAAACTTTGCCGTACTCTTGATCAGCTTTAGCCATTTCTTTCTCGTATTGTCCCTTGCTGCTCCATTTCCACTGTCCTTTATAATCGCCCAAACCCGGATACATTACCAAGTAGCCGATACCGAACAGCCAAGTACAGACATACAGCCAAAACCACCAACGCGGCAGCGGGTTGTTGTATTCTTCAATACCGTCCCATTCATGACCTGTCGTTTTAACTTCTTCGCCCTTTTTAGGACGCTTCACAACGTTTTGGGAAAGCAGCAGCCATGCCAAGCCGATAAAGCTGAGCACGACAATAACTGCAATGTATATATTCCAGAAATTGCTGGTAAATTGGGATGTTGTGTTCATTCTTTTGCTCCGTGATCACGGACTAAACTGTTATCGCCCGTCTTTTTCAGACGACTCTTTATCATCATTGTCGAAAATACTGTTGGCAGCATCATCGTAGTTCTTTTTATTACGTCGATTAAAAACAATATAAAGCACTAAGATGAAGCTGATAAAAACCCAAACAGTAAAGAGCGAGCGAGCCCAGTTTGCGTCCATGATGTTACCTTACGTTTTTCAATGCCAAGCCTAAGCCTTGCAGGTATGCAATCACCGCATCCAGCTCTGATTTGTCTGCCAAAGCTTCAGGAGCTTTTGCAATCTCTTCATCGCTGTAAGGCGTACCAACTTTACGCAGGGCTTTCATATGCGCCACGGTTGCTTCGGCATCAACTTTGTTGCGTGCAAGCCATGGGAAAGCAGGCATATTGGACTCCGGCACAACGTCGCGCGGATTCAGCAAGTGGATGCGGTGCCATTCGTCGGAATAGCGGCCGCCCACACGAGCCAAATCCGGACCGGTACGTTTGGAACCCCATTGGAATGGATGGTCATAAACAGACTCACCGGCAACAGAGTAGTGACCGTAACGTTCGGTTTCTGCACGGAACGGACGAATCATTTGAGAGTGACAGTTGTAACAACCCTCGCGGATATAGATGTCACGACCAGCCACTTGCAAAGCGTTATAAGGTTTCACACCTTCAATAGGCTGGGTTACAGCCTTGGAGAAGAACAGCGGCACGGCTTCAATCAACAGACCTACGCTGACTACAAGCAGGGTAAATACAATCAGGACGCCGACTTTTTCTTCAGCTAATTGTTGTAATTTCATTTTGGTAGCCTTTTCTTATGTTTTTAGTGGTGCTGGGTTTGAGACACCGCGGGAATCTCGGCATCAACCGCTTTGCCACTGATGGCCGTACGGTAAACGTTGTATGCCATGATACACATACCGCTCAGGTACAGCAGGCCGCCGGTGAAACGAATCATGTAGTAAGGCATGGTGCGTTTAACTGACTCTACAAACGAATAAGTCAAAGTACCGTCCGCATTCAGAGAACCCCACATCAGACCTTGCAATACACCGGCAATCCACATGGAGGCGATATACAGAACCACGCCGATGGTCGCGATCCAGAAGTGTGCTTCCACCAATTTGGTGCTGTACATTTCATTTTTGCCGAACAAGCGGGGAATCATGTAGTACACGGAACCAATGGTCACGAAACCTACCCAGCCCAATGCGCCGGCATGAACGTGTGCAACGGTCCAGTCAGTGTAGTGGCTCAAAGCGTTGACGGTTTTGATGGACATCATCGGACCTTCGAAGGTAGACATACCGTAGAAGGAAAGAGAGACGATCAAGAATTTCAAGATAGGGTCGGTACGCAGCTTGTCCCATGCGCCGGACAAGGTCATGATACCGTTGATCATACCGCCCCAAGAAGGTGCGAACAGAATCAGGGACAACACCATACCCAAGGACTGGGTCCAGTCAGGCAGAGCGGTATAGTGCAAGTGGTGGGAACCTGCCCACATATAGGTAAAAATCAAAGCCCAGAAGTGGACGACGGACAGGCGGTAAGAATAAACCGGACGACCTGCTTGTTTCGGTACGAAGTAGTACATCATGCCCAAAAAGCCTGCAGTCAGGAAGAAACCTACGGCATTGTGGCCATACCACCATTGAACCATAGCATCGATTGCGCCCGCATAAACCGGATAGGATTTCATGAAGCCCGCAGGAATGCTCAGGTTATTGACGATGTGCAACAGGGCAACGGCCAAAATGAAGCCGCCGTAGAACCAGTTGGCAACGTAGATGTGTTTGATTTTACGTTTGGCAATCGTACCGAAGAATACGATGGCGTAAGCAATCCAAACCAAAGCGATCAGGATGTCGATAGGCCATTCCAATTCAGCATACTCTTTAGCTTGGGTATAACCCAAAGGCAGGCTGACGACTGCGCCAACGATAACCGCCTGCCAGCCCCAGAAGGTAAATGCCGGCAGCCAACCACCAAACAGGCGTGCATTACAGGTACGTTGAACAACGTAGTATGATGTACCCATCAGACCGCAACCGCCGAACGCAAAAATTACCGCGTTGGTGTGCAACGGACGCAGACGGCCGAAGTGGAACCAGGGGCCGACATCTGATAAATCGAGGGCGGGGGCAAACAATTGGGCGGCGACAATGACGCCGACCAACATGCCCACAATGCCCCAAACTACGGTCATGATGGCGAACTGGCGCACCACTTTGTAGTTATAAGTTTGTGTGTCCATGAGAGTCTCCATGAATTATGGGAATAAAAATTTTTTATCTCACTTTGCCGTATGCATTTTGAAAAAACGCAATAAGGGCTAAGTTTAAATTTTTCTAAATTTAACATATAAGACAAGCCTAGCCAAGCGGAATTACATTTCACACCATATGGCCAAACTATCGATTTTTTATATTTTTTACTTTATAATCATAATTTTATTTAAAAACCCTCCCAATAGTACTACTTTATTTTTTCAAGCCTCTCTTTTGAATGAGGCTTTATTGATATAAATTAAATTGCATAACTTGACTTCCATATTCATAAAATTTAACAAATACATTAATAGCTATGATTAATTACAAAATCACCCCTAACCCGCTCGCCCACGAGTGGCACATCCGCCTAACCTTCCGACAAGAACATGATTTGGAAACAGAAATCAGCCTTCCGAACTGGGTTCCCGGCAGCTATCTGATACGCGATTTCTCACGCCACATCACCACCATCCGCGCTTTTTGCAATGGCGAATATACCCACCTGACCCAAGTCAAAAAAAACCGATGGCGCACTGCCCCGCAGTCCGGAGAGTGGGAAATTTACTACACCGTTTACGCCTACGACCTGTCCGTCCGCGGCTCGTTTTTGACTGCCGAACGCGGGTTCTTTGACGGCGCATGCCTGTTTTTGCAGGTAAACGGACACGAAAACAGCACGCACCAAATCGAATTCCCCATCCTGCCGAAAACATGGCGGATTGCCACCACCCTGCCCCAAACCGACGTCCACAGCTTTCAGACGACCTCATACCACGATTTAATCGACTACCCTGTCGAATTGGGCAACATCGAATTTCTCGATTTTGAAGCCGGCGGCATACCGCACCGCATCGCCTTGAGCGGCCACTATCCCGATTTCAACCGCGACCGCCTTGTGTCAGACATCCGCAAAATCTGCGAAACCGAACTGGCAATGTTCCCCTCCCCTACCCCGTTCACGCATTACCTTTTCCTGCTCCACGTCGGCGACAACATCTACGGCGGGCTTGAACACATCAGCAGCACCGCCCTGCTCGCCGACCGCCACAGCCTGCCGCCGCACGGCATGACTGAAGCCAACGACGCTTACACCCAACTGCTCGGATTGTTCTCACACGAATACTTCCACGCCTGGAACGTCAAATCCATCAAACCCGCCGCCTTCGCCCCCTACGACCTCGACCGCGAAAACTACACCGAACAACTCTGGGCGTTTGAAGGCATCACCTCCTACTACGACGACCTCTTCCTCGCCCGCAGCCGCACCATCGCCCCCGAAGCCTACCTGCGCCTGCTCGCCCAAAGCATCACCCGCGTTCAGCAAACCAAAGGTCGTCTGAAACAAAGCCTAGCCGAATCCAGCTTCACCGCTTGGAACAAATTCTACAAACAAGACGAAAACAGCCCCAACGCCATCGTCAGCTATTACCAAAAAGGTGCACTCGCCGCCCTCTGCCTCGACCTCGCCATCTACAGCAAAAGCAGCGGGCGACACACCCTCGATAGCGTCATGCAGCAACACTACCGCGATTGGCTAAACACCCGACAAGGCATCCCCGAAAAACAATGGCAAGCCCGTTGCCAAGCCTTTACCGGCCTAGACCTCAAAGACTTTTTTCAGACGATCCTCTACACCACCGCCGACCTGCCCCTTGCTGAACTCCTCGCCACCATAGGCATCGGACTGCAATGGCAGGCGCAACCGCGCAGCCACGGCGGCGCATTCCTGTCAGAACCGCCAACCGAAACGCCCGCCCCCGCCTCCGACTTCGGCGCAAGGTTCAAACAAAGCAGCGACCACGCCACCCTGACCCACGTCTTCAACGGCGGCAGCGCAGAAAACGCCGCCCTCTGCCCGCAGGACAGAATCGTCGCCATCGACGGCTACGCCTGCACCGACTTTGCCGCACAATGGGCGCAACTTCCCATCGGTTACACCGCCCGCCTCCACTACTTCCGCACCGGCATCCTGTACGTCGCCGACATCACCGTCCAAGCCGCCGAAGCCGACACTGCCGTCCTCTACATCACCGACCGCGATTTATTTGAAAAATGGCTTTATAATGACCGAGCCTGATTTTCAGACGACCTCAAGTGCCGGATCGAGGTCGCCTGAAAACCACTTACAGAAAGGAAAACCCATGTCCATCCAAAAACTTGCCGACAACCTCTACATCGCCCCGCAACTGACCGAAGCAGACGTACAAGAAGCCGCCAAACTCGGCATCCAAACCGTCATCTGCAACCGTCCCGACGGCGAAGAAGAAAACCAAGTTACGTTCAAACAAGTCGAAAGCTGGCTTGAAGCTGCGGGCATCCGCGAGCACCACCATCAACCTGTTGTCGCGCCCGCCATCAACGCCGCCGATGTCGCCGCCTTCCAAAACCTGCTCAAAAGCGTTCCCCAACCCGTCCTCGCCTACTGTCGCACCGGTACCCGCTGTTCACTGCTCTGGGGCTATCATCAGGTGCAAAACGGCGCAAGCGTCGCCGAAGTCGTCGCTGCCGCACAACAAGCAGGCGTCAATCTGAGCAACTTTGAAGCCCGCCTGCAAGACGCGCAACAAAACGGTCTGGCGTAACACGCTATCCGTTTACCCAAACGCAAAGGTCGTCTGAAAAACCGTTTCAACGAAATGAAACTGGTTTCAGACGACCTTTTTATGCGCCATGCCGTTTGGCGAACCGAATGAACGCATCCGTTATAGTGGATTAACAAAAATCAGGACAAGGCGATGAAGCCGCAGATAGTACAGATAGTACGGAACCGATTCACTTGGTGCTTCAGTATTTTTAGAGAATCGTTCTCTTTGAGCTAAGGCGAGGTAACGTCGTCCTAGTTTAAAGTTAATCCACTATATTTTAAGCATGGCGGCAATCCGATACATTCGGATGAAACTCAATATCCAGACCTGCCGTTTTCATTTACAATCCTCCCGTTCCATCTCATCAATCTATTATGCAAATCCTGCTCACTTTTTTGTTTAAATGCTTTGCGGCTCTACCTTTGCCGCTTTTACACGCTCTGGGGAATGCGGCGGGCGGCTTGGGCTATTATCTGCTCAAAAGCGACCGGCAGCGCGTGTTCGACAATATGCGGCTTGCCGGATTGAATCCCGAGCCTTCGTCGGTCAAAGCCGTTTTCCGCGAAACGGCAAAAGGCGGGCTGGAATTGCCCGTCGCCTTTTTCAGACGACCTGAAAGCATTGAAACGCTATTTAAAGAAGTGCACGGTTGGGAACATGTCCAATCGGCTTTGGACGCCGGAGAAGGACTGTTGTTTATTACCCCGCACATCGGCAGCTACGACCTCGCCGGACGCTATATCAGCCAGCAGCTTCCATTTCCGCTGACCGCCATGTACAAACCGCCTAAAATCAAAGCCTTGGATTCCGTCATGCAGGCGGGGCGCGTTCGCGGCAAAGGGAAAACCGCCCCCACCAATATTCAAGGCGTCAAACAAGTCATTAAGGCTTTGCGTTCCGGCGAAGCGACGATTGTCTTGCCCGACCATGCCCCCTCCCCCGAAGAAGGCGGCGACGGCGTATGGGTGCCGTTTTTCGGAAAATACGCCTACACCATGACGCTGGCGGGCAAACTGGCGCAAGTCAAAGGCGTGAAGGCGCTGTTTTTCTGCGGCGAGCGTTTGCCGAACGGCAAAGGATTTGTGCTGCACATCGAGCCTATGCGCGGCGAGCTGAACGGCGACAAACAACACGACGCGCAAATTATCAATGAAAACACCGAATACTGGATACGCCGCTTCCCAACTCAGTATCTGTTTATGTACAACCGCTACAAACAGCCCGCAGGCGCACCGCTTTCGCCCGACTGGAAACCGGAACCCGGTTGGAAACCTGAGCAAATACAAGACTGAACATTCCTTGCGGGTCGTCTGAAAAGGCGGCTGACGTCTTGTTTCTCAAAACATAGCCACACCAACACAAAAAAGCACCTCAATCGAGGTGCTTTTTCTCTTTTCAGACGACCTTTTGCCGAGCATCAGCCTTTTTTATTGTTCAACGCGGCTTTGACAAACGCGCTGAACAAAGGATGGCCTTTGCGCGGATTGGAGGTGAACTCGGGGTGGAACTGGCAGGCGAAGAACCAAGGATGGTTCGGCAGTTCGATGGTTTCGACCAAGCGTTCGCGTCCTGCGGATACGCCGCCGATGACCAAGCCTGCCTGTTCCAGCGTAGGAACGTAGTTGTTGTTGACTTCGTAGCGGTGGCGGTGGCGCTCGCGGATGTGTTCGCTGCCATAGATTTTGGCGGCGAGGCTGCCTGCTTTCAATTCAACTTCTTGCGCGCCCAAACGCATGGTGCCGCCCAAATCGGCGGATTCGTCGCGGGTTTCGACGCTGCCGTCGGCGGTTTGCCATTCGTCAATCAGGGCGACGACAGGTGCGGCGCATTTGAGGTCAAACTCGGTGGAATTCGCGCCTTTCAAGCCTGCCACATCGCGGGCGTATTCGATCAGCGCAATCTGCATACCGAGGCAGATGCCCAAATATGGCACGTTGTTTTCACGGGCGTAGCGCACGGCGGCGATTTTGCCTTCCACGCCGCGCGAGCCGAAACCGCCGGGAACAAGAATAGCGTCCATGTCTTTGAGCATGGAAACATCGCCGTTGTTTTTCTCGATGTTTTCGCTGTCAACGAAGGTGATTTGCACGTCGGTTTCGGTGTGGATACCCGCGTGTTTTAGGGCTTCGATCAGCGATTTGTAGGATTCGGTCAAATCGACGTATTTGCCTACCATAGCGATTTTGACGGTGTGCTTCGGATTTTTGATGGCATGGACGATTTTTTTCCACGCGGTCAAATCCGCCTGTTGCACGTTAAGCTGCAACTGCTCGGTAATGATGTTGTCGATGCCTTGGTCGTGCAGCATTTCGGGGCATTCGTAGATGCTGTCCACGTCGTAGCTGCCGACAATCGCGCGCTCTTCCACATTGCAGAACAAGGCGATTTTGCGGCGTTCGTCCGCCGGCATGGTTCTGTCCATGCGGCAAATCAGGATGTCGGGCTGCAAACCGATGCTCAACATTTCTTTAACGGTATGCTGGGTCGGCTTGGTTTTGATTTCGCCGGCGGCGGCGATGTAGGGAACGTAGCTCAAGTGGGCGAACAAGGTGTTGTTGCGTCCCAACTGGCTGCGCATCTGACGGATGGCTTCCAAAAACGGCAGAGACTCAATGTCGCCGACCGTGCCGCCGATTTCGACGATGGCCACATCGTAACCCGCCGCGCCTTCGTGGATGCGGCGTTTGATTTCGTCGGTGATGTGCGGGATGACTTGAACCGTACCGCCGAGGTAGTCGCCGCGGCGTTCTTTGGCGATGACGTTTTCGTAGACCTGCCCCGTGCTGAAGCTGTTGCGGCGGGTCATGGTGGCGTTGATGAAACGTTCGTAGTGTCCCAAGTCGAGGTCGGTTTCCGCGCCGTCGTCGGTCACGAACACTTCGCCGTGCTGGAACGGGCTCATCGTGCCGGGGTCGACGTTGATATAAGGATCGAGCTTGAGCATGGTCACGTTCAAACCGCGCGATTCGAGGATGGTGGCAATAGAAGCGGCGGCGATACCTTTTCCGAGTGAAGATACGACGCCGCCGGTTACGAAAATAAATTTAGTCATGATGCAGTACCCATGTTGGAATACGGGATTTTACCTTTAAGCGGGTTTTCTGGCAAACGCGGGAAGCCGACCTCGTCTGAAAGAAAACGCCCGAATATAACGAAATCATCTTTTTTTAAAACCAAGCATTCTTTCCCATTTTCAGACGACCTCATTAAAGTAACGTGCAATCCGAGAAATAAGGAAAGAACCATGACCGCAACCACTGCCCCACTTTTGCGCTTCATCACCGCCGGTAGCGTCGACGACGGCAAATCCACCCTCATCGGCCGCCTGCTCTACGACAGCAAAACCCTGCTGACCGACCAACTCGACAAACTCAACCGCGCCGCCGAAAACGGCGAAACGCCCGACTTCGCTAGCCTCACCGACGGCCTTGCCGCCGAGCGCGAACAAGGCATCACCATCGATGTCGCCTACCGCTATTTCGCCACGTCCAAGCGCAAATTCATCATCGCTGACACGCCCGGACACGAACAATACACCCGCAACATGGTAACGGGCGCATCGACCGCCGATGCCGCCATCGTCCTGATAGACGCAACGCGCGTCGATTTTTCCGGCAGCGAACCCGTCCTCCTGCCGCAGACCAAACGCCACAGCGCGATTCTGAAACTCTTGGGCTGCCCCAATATCATCGTCGCCGTCAACAAACTCGACCTACTCGACTTCGACGAAACCAAATATCAGGCCATTACCGCAGCCTACCGCAAACTGGCGGAACAAATCGGCCTCCAAGCCCAAATCCACTTCCTGCCCATCAGCGCGTTAAAAGGCGACAACATCGTCAACGCCAGCAGCCAAACCCCGTGGTATCAAGGTTTACCGTTGTTACCCCTGCTCGAAAGCCTGCCCGTCAACCGCCAAAACGCCGCCGACCAAGCCGCCCATTTCCCCGTACAGCGCGTCGCACGGCAAGACGGCAGCAGCAGCGACGACTTCCGCGGCTATCAAGGCAGGCTGGAAGCAGGTCGTCTGAAAACAGGTGACGAAGTCAAAATCCTGCCTAGCAGACATGCCGCCAAAATCGCCGAAATCTACAATCCAAACGGCAAAACCGAATCCGCCGAAGCGGGCGAAGTGCTGACCGTCACGCTCGACACCGACCTCGACATCTCGCGCGGCAACAGCATCGCCGCCGCCGACAGCCCCGTCGCGCCCGAACAGCAGTTCCAAGCCGCGCTGTGCTGGTTCGACGACATCCCGCTCAACCTGCGCCGCAAATACCTGCTGAAACACACCACCCAAACCACGCCCGTCAAAATCAGCGCGATTTCCTACGTTTGGGACGTGAACACCCTCAGCCGCGTCGAATCCGCCGACACGCTCAAACTCAACGACATCGGCAGCGTCAGTCTCAAAACCCAGCAGCCGATCGCCGCCGTGCCCTACGAAGAAAACCACGCACTCGGCGCATTCATCCTGATAGACGAAGCCACCAACCACACCGTTGCCGCAGGCATGATACGCAAGGCAGACCAAGCAGACAGTTTTGAAATTTGAAACAGGGGCATCTTGAATTGAAGAGGTCGTCTGAAAAACCGAAGCAGAGTTTTTCAGACGACCTCTTTAAGTATGACAGACTAAGGTAGGAAATATCGCAAGTCGGCTTTAAGCCTGCGGCGTTGCCTTGTCCTCATCCAACGCGATGGAAAATTACAGCAGATTAAATAACGGAATCGCGGCATGGCATTTTTTATTTGGATACATGGCAAAAGGTCGTCTGAAATCCAAAATCAGATTTTCAGACGACCTTTGTATTGCTTGTATAACCCTAACAGTCAGACAAGATGGCTTCTAAATATGACTGAGTTCTTGAAGCATCAGGCTTTGGGTTTCAACGCCGCCGCTTCTTTGGCAAGGCGGGTGATGGTGTCCCAGTCTTTGTTTTTAACGGCTTCTTTCGGCGTCAGCCATGAGCCGCCGACGCATAAGACGTTGGGCAGTGCCAAGTAATCGGGCGCGGTTGCGAGGCTGATGCCGCCGGTCGGGCAGAAGCGCACGTCGGCATAAGGGCCGTAGAGTGCTTTGAGCATGGCTTTGCCGCCGACGACTTCAGCGGGAAAGAGTTTGAGGGTGTCGATGCCGTGTTCCAAAGCCAGTTGGACTTCGCCTGGAGTGGCAACGCCGGGAATCAGGGGGATGCCGCTGTTGTGGCTGGCTTTGGCGAGGGATTCGTGCAAACCCGGGCTGATGGCGAAAACCGCGCCTGCGTCTTCGACGGCTTTGAGCTGTTCGGGGTTGGTAACCGTACCCGCGCCGACGATGGCGTTGGGCACTTCTTTGGCAATCAGGCGGATGGCGTCGAGGCCGACTGGGGTGCGCAAGGTAATTTCGAGGGTGGGGATACCGCCTTCGACAAGGGCGTGGGACAAATCGACGGCGGTGCTCAAGTCGTCAATCGCCATCACAGGCACAACTGCGCCGGCAGTCAGGATTTCGCGTGGGGTCAGTTTGGACATTTCGATTCTCCAGGTGGGATGGGGTTTTAAGTTTTCAGACGACCTTTTGGGGCTGTATTCGGATACCCGTATCCGACAAATGCCTCTGATAACGTCGGATTCGAGAATCCGACCTACGTCTTTGGTTTTGTTCGCGGGCTAAGCCCACACTACGTCTGCTGCGTTCAAATGGAACGGGGTTTTAAGTTTTCAGACGACCTTTGGGCTGTAGGTCGGATTCTTGAATCCGACATCTTGGATGGCTGTGTCGGATTTCGAGAATCCGGCCTACGTCTTTGGTTTTGTTCGTGGGCTAAGTCCACGCTACGTCTGATGCGTTCAAATGGAACGGGGTTTTAAGTTTCAGACGACCTTTGGGGCTGTATTCAGATACCCGTATCCGACAAATGCCCCTGATAACATCGGATTCGAGAATCCGACCTACGTCTGTTTTAAACGGCTTCAATAATTTTTCAGACGACCTTCCGTTTGAAAAGGTCGTCTGAAACGTGCATCAGGCAAATTCGCCGCCGAAGCTCATGGCGCCGGTTTCTGCGCTGCTGGTCATGCTGCGGAAGTTGGCGAAGAGTTCGCGGCCGCAGCCTTGTTGGTTCGCGCTCAAGTCGATGCGTTCGACTTCGCGGGCGTTCCATTCGGCTTCGTTGATCAGGACGTTGAGCTCGCCGGTAACGGAGTCGAAGCGGATCAAGTCGCCGGTACGGATTTTGGCGATGTTGCCGCCCATCAGGGCTTCGGGCGTCATGTGGATGGAGGCAGGAACTTTGCCGGACGCGCCGGACATACGGCCGTCGGTCAGCAGTGCCACTTTGAAGCCGCGGTCTTGCAGGATGCCCAAAGGCGGGGTCAGTTTGTGCAACTCGGGCATACCGTTGGCGCGCGGGCCTTGGTAGCGGACGACACAGACAAAATCGCGTTCCAACTCGCCGCGTTCGAATGCCGCCAACACTTCGCGTTGGTCGTTGAACACGATGGCAGGCGCTTCGATGATGCGGCAGCCTTCACGCACGGCGGACACTTTAATCACGCCGCGTCCGATATTGCCTTTCATCAGGCGCAAACCGCCGTCTGGGGAGAACGGGTTGTCGGCTTTGCGCAGGATGTCGTCGTTGCCGCTGGTTTCGGGGGCTTCGCGCCATTCGAGTTTGCCGTCGATGAGGAAAGGTTCTTTGGTGTAGTGGCGCATGCCGTGTCCGACGACGGTATCGACATCGTCGTGCAACAGGCCTGCGTCCAGCAATTCGCGGATAACGAAAGGCAGGCCGCCTGCTGCGGTAAAGTGGTTCACGTCGGCTTTACCGTTGGGGTACACGCGGATAAGCAGCGGGATGATGGAGGAAATTTCGTCGAAGTCGTCCCAGTTCAAAATCACGCCGGCGGCGCGCGCCATGGCAACGAGGTGCATGGTGTGGTTGGTCGAGCCGCCGGTTGCCATCAGGCCAATCAGGGCGTTGATGAAGGATTTTTCGGTCAACATTTCACCCAAGGGTTTGATGGTGCCGTTTTTGATGCCGCGTGCGAGGTGTCCGGCGGCGTAGCGGGTCAGGGCTTCTCGCAGGTCGGTATAGGGATGGACGAAAGCGGCGGCGGGCAGGTGTACGCCCATCATTTCCATCATCATTTGGTTGGAGTTTGCCGTGCCGTAGAAAGTGCAGGTGCCGGGGCTGTGGTATGACCCCATTTCGCTTTCGAGCAAGGCATCACGACCGACTTTACCTTCGGCGAAAAGTTGGCGGGTACGGGCTTTTTCTTTATTGCCTATGCCGCTGGACATCGGGCCTGCGGGAACGAAGATGCCGGGAATATGACCGAACGAAAGCGCGCCAATCATCAAACCCGGCACGATTTTGTCGCAAACACCCATAAACAGGCTGCCGTCAAACATTTGGTGCGACAGACCGATGGCGGTACTCATGGCGATGACGTCGCGGGAGAACAGCGACAATTCCATACCGGCGTAGCCTTGCGTGATGCCGTCGCACATGGCGGGCGTACCGCCGGCGACTTGGGCGGTCGCGCCGTTTTTCTGCGCTTCGTCTTTGATTTGGTCGGGGAAGTCTTTAAACGGCTGGTGTGCGGAAACCATGTCGTTGTAGGCTGTGATGATGCCTAAGTTGGGGACGGTGTCCTGAAGCATTTCGATTTTGATGCTTTTGGGCATGGAGGCGTAGCCGTGCGCCAGGTTGCTGCAACCGAGCTGGTTGCGCTCCAGCCGTCCCATTTGTTTGGCGCTGCGGATTTTCGCCAGATATTTTTCGCGGGTCGGACGGCTGCGTTCGATGATGCGCTCGGTGATTTCGGCGAGCTTGGGGTGGATAGGAGTGGGATTCATGTTCGGTCTCCTGTCGGAAGGGGTGGTATGGGATTTTTGTTTGCGCGTTTCTGATTTTTTGTATTGGGTGTGGGGCGTTCAGCGTTTCAGACGACCTTTCAAACCTTACAAGGGGTCGTCTGAAAGCCTCACTATAGTGGATTAACTTTAAACCATTACAGCGCTGCCTCGCCTTTCCGTACTATCTGGATTTTGGGGAATTTTGCAAAGGTCTCTATCTGTACTATCTGCGGCTTCGTCGCCTTGTCCTGATTTAAAGTTAATCCACTATATTTAGATGTAGGCTATTATAATACAAAACCTGTAATTTAGTTACAAAATAATCTGCTAAATGTAAGAAATTTGATTTAAATCGTGATATGCGTCATTTGTGAAAATCTACCAGACCAAACTCATCAAACTTTTAAACTAAGTCAAATAATTTGTAAAAATGAGAATAGACAAAATGTGTAGCCATGTGTAGTATTACTACTCATTAGCCCGCCTGTTTTGAAATTTTGATGCAGGCGATTGGTTTCCATTGCTTTTCTGCCGAAACCGCCCGTCTTTCACGGCATCCGGCGGCACCGGCACAAGGCCTTCCTCAACGAGAGATAAAACGATGAGTACACAAACAAATTTTGATTTGGTGTTGTTCGGCGCGACCGGCGATTTGGCAATGCGTAAGCTGCTGCCTTGTCTGTATCAGGCGCACGTTGCAGGGTTGCTCAATCCTCAGGGTCGTATTTTAGGTGTCAGCCGCAGCGATTTGGATACGGCGGGCTTTTTGGCAAAAGTGGAAACCAACTCCAAAATCCATGTCAAACAAAACTTTTCAGACGACGCTTGGGCATCGTTCGTCAAACGCATCGAATATCTGAAAGTCGACGTTACCCAAGAAGCCGATTTTGCCGCTTTGGGCGAAAAAGTCAAAGCCCGCAAAGAGACCGACAACGTCATCATCTATCTTTCCACCGCGCCGAAATTCTTCGCGCAAGCCTGCGAAAACCTTGCCAAAGTCGGACTGAACGCCGACAACGCGCGCGTCGTTTTGGAAAAACCGCTGGGTACCGACCTCGCCTCTTCCCAACAAATCAATACCGATGTCGCCCGCTACTTCAAAGAAAGCCAAATCTACCGCATCGACCACTACTTAGGCAAAGAAAGCCTGCAAAACCTGCTGGCGCTGCGTTTTGCCAACGTGATGTTCGAGCCGTTGTGGAACAACAAATACATCGAAAGCGTACAACTGACCATCGCCGAACAGCTCGGCGTGGAAGAGCGCGGCGAGTTCTACGACATTACCGGCGCACTGCGCGACATGGTGCAAAACCACCTGATGCAAATGCTGTGTATGACCGCGATGGAAGCGCCTGCCAGCCTGGATGCCGACGCAGTGCGCGATGAAAAAGTCAAAGTCATCAAATCTTTGAAACCGCTGACCATCGAATCCGTCAACGAAAACGTCGTACGCGGACAATACACCGCCGCCAAAGGCATGAACGGCTATCTGGAAGAAATCAACGTTCCGCAAGACAGCTTCACCGAAACCTACGTCGCCATCAAAGCCGAAATCGAAAACGACCGCTGGAAAGACGTCCCCTTCTATCTGCGCACCGGCAAACGCATGGCGGGCAAAGTGGCGGAAATCGTATTGAACTTCCGTTCGCTGCAAAACCATATTTTTGAAAACAGCCAAGCCGCGCCCAACCGTTTGGTTATCGAATTGCAGCCGACCGAATCCGTGCGCCTCTATACGCAGATGAAAACGCCGGGCGCAGGCAACAAAGTCGAAATCGTGCCGCTGGCAACCGACTTGGAAAAAGCTCTTGAAGGCCGCCGCGCCGAAGCTTACGAACGCCTGCTGCTGGACGTCATCAACGGCAAGCTCGCCCTCTTCAACCGCCGCGATGAACTCGAAGCCGCTTGGGAATATGTGATGCCGATTTTGGACAACTGGGCAAGCAACACCACCCCGCCGCACGGCTACGACGCGCATTCATGGGGACCGGAAGCCGCCCGCGAACTCTTGGCGCGCGACGGACATAAGTGGCACGAAGACCAGTAAAGCCTTTTCAGACGACCTTTGCTTGAAGCGTTCTCGGTTCAAAAAGGTCGTCTGAAAACCATAAGGCGGCGGATTAGGCGTTTCCCGTCAACTTTCACGCCACCATCAACGACACAGGCTCTTACTTACTTTCCCGCTCACAAACACTGCCTTTCAGACGACCGCCCACATCCTTCTTAAAAAAGGTCGTCTGAAAACAGAGAAAGGACACTTTTATGTTCGTTTGGCATGAATACGAAAACGCAGCAGCAGCCTCAGAAGCTTTGGCGGACGCAGTAGCCGCCGCGCTGCAAAACGCGCTGGATAACAAAGGCAGCGCAGTATTGGCGGTTTCCGGCGGCCGCTCGCCGATTCCGTTCTTCCAAGCCCTGTCGCAAAAAGATTTGGACTGGCAAAAAGTCGGCATTACTTTGGTTGACGAGCGCATCGTGCCGACTACCCACGCCGACAGCAACACCGCCTTGGCACACGAATACCTGCTGCAAAACAAAGCCGCCGCAGCGACTTGGATTCCCGTTGTCGAAGCGGGCAAATCTGAAACTGAATTACAACCCGACAGCGTCGTTGCCTACGCGCTGAAACATTACAAACAACCTGACGTGCTGATTTTGGGCATGGGTGGCGACGGACATACCGCCTCCCTCTTCCCGCAAGCGCCGCAGCTGAATGCAGCCATCAACGAATCGAACGACCCGACCCTTATCCACACCACGCCCGTTACCGCGCCGCACGAGCGCATCAGCATGACCTTGGGCGCCATCGCCAAAACGGGAAACGTCTTTCTGTCGATTCAGGGTGCGGAAAAGAAAGCCGTGTTCGACAAAGCTGCCTCACGCGCCGATTTGGAATATCCGACCAGCCTGGTATTGAACCATCAAGGAGTGAACTGCCATGTCTTCTACTCAAACTGATATTCAACAACCCGTCAGCAAAAGTTATCCGCGCCTCGTTGCCGACATTGGCGGCACCAACGCCCGCTTCGCGCTCGAAACCGCCCCGCAGCAGATTGAACACGCCAAAGTCTTGCCGTGCAAAGACTATGACACCATCGTCGATGCCGCCCGCTCCTATTTGGAACAGACAGGCGGAGTCGATGTGCGCCACGCCGCCTTCGCCATGGCGAATCCGATTTTGGGCGACTGGGTGCAAATGACCAACCACCATTGGGCGTTTTCCATCGAAACCACCCGTCAGGCATTGGGGCTGGACACCCTTATCCTCTTGAACGACTTTACCGCGCAGGCATTGGCGGTAACGCAGACTTCAAGCAAAGACCTGATGCAGATCGGCGGGCAAAAACCGGTCGAATTTGCCCCCAAAGCCGTCATCGGCCCGGGAACCGGTTTGGGCGTCAGCGGACTGGTACACAGCCCCGCAGGCTGGGTGGCACTTGCCGGCGAAGGCGGACATTCCAGCTTCCCGCCGTTTGACGACATGGAAGTTTTGATCTGGCAGTATGCGAAAAACAAATACGGCCATGTTTCCGCCGAACGCTTCCTCAGCGGCGCAGGTTTGAGCCTGATTTACGAAGCACTCGCCAAACGCGACAAACTGAAAAACTACCGCCTCAAACCGTCCGAAATCACCGAAAAAGCCTTAAGCGGCACTTCCCCGCTCTGCCGTCAGACTTTGGACATCTTCTGCGCCATGCTCGGCACGGTTGCCTCCAACCTCGCCCTGACGCTGGGTGCGCGTGGCGGCGTGTATTTGTGCGGCGGCATCATCACCCGCGTTTTGGAATATTTTAAAACCTCACCTTTCCGCAGCCGCTTTGAAAACAAAGGCCGTTTCGAAGCCTATCTCGCCGCGATTCCCGTCTATGTCGTCTTAAGCGAATTTCCGGGCATCACCGGCGCAGCGGCGGCACTCGACAACCACTTGAAAAACGTTTAATCACACAAGCCGCCTCGACAAGGGGCGGCACACACCGAAGGGCATATTTATGTTAAGCAAAATCAGCGAATCACTGTCAAACCTGTCGGGCGCGGAACGCAAAGTCGCCGAATGCGCCTTGGCAGAACCCAAATGGTTTGTCCATGCCGCCGTCGCCGAAATCGCCGAGCGCGCATCCGTCAGCCAGCCGACCGTTATCCGTTTTTGCCGCAGCCTGGGCTACAAAGGACTGCCCGAGTTCAAACTCGCCCTGTCCGCCAGCATAGGCCACGAAGGTATGCCCTACGTCCATGAAGAACTCAACACCGACGACGACATGAGTGTCGTGGTCGAAAAAGTTTTGGGCAACGCCGCCGCCTCCATTTTGGGCGAACGCCGCTTCCTGAAAGAAGCCGAGCTGGAAAACGCCATCGCCACACTGATGCACGCCCGCCGTGTCGAGTTCTACGGCGTCGGTAACTCCGGTATCGTCGCCCAAGACGCGCAGCATAAGTTCTTCCGCTTCGGCATCTCCACCGTTGCCTACGTCGATACCCACACCCAGCTGATGGCGGCCTCCGTCCTGTCCGATCAAGACGTCCTCGTCGCCATTTCCAACACCGGCTCGTCCATCGAGCTTTTAGACGCCGTCAGCATCGCCAAAGAAAACGGCGCAGCAGTGATTGCCCTGACCCGCAACGACTCCCCGCTGGCGCAACTTGCCGACTGCGTTTTGAGCATCGCCACGCAGGAAAACGCCGAACTCTACACCCCAATGGTTTCCCGCCTGCTGCAACTTGCCGTCATCGACATCCTCGCCATCGGACTCGCCCTGCGCTTGGGCGATGCCGCCAGCCTGCAACTGCAAAAAAGCAAAAAAAGCATACACAACAAACACGTCGATTACGATAAAGACTAAACTATACATTTTCAGACGACCCGACATATCCCAAGGTCGTCTGAAAATACCGACCGACAAATCAGTGCTACCGTTATCCTCAACACCAACACTAAATATAGTGGATTAACAAAAATCAGGA
>NZ_KV794943.1:46177-49010 GCF_001808875.1 Neisseria sp. HMSC064E01 | reverse complement strand
CAACGCCGTACTGGTTTAAAGTTAATCCACTAGAAAAAATAACGGCAGACAACCCGCCTTTGCCACAAACCCTAAAAACGGAAACCCACCCGTTCCCGTTTCAGACGACCTCGCGGCCGTTTTTCCCACAAAACCGTCCAACCTCAGGAGCATCCGATGAAACACCTTCACGACTTACCGGCTTGGTCAAAATTATGGATACATTTTGACGAAACCAAAGAACAACACATGCGCGAAATGTTCGAACAAGACCCGCAGCGCGCGGAACGCTACTGGCTGCAAGTCGGTGGGCTGACGCTGGATTACTCCAAAAACCGCATCACCGACGAAACCATGTCGCTGCTGACCGAGCTTGCCCGCGAAGCCGGCGTACCCGAGCGTATGCAGCAGATGTTCCACGGCGAAAAAATCAACACCACCGAAAACCGCGCCGTCCTCCACGTCGCCCTGCGCAACCGCACCAATTCCCCTATCATCGTTGACGGCGAAGACGTCATGCCTAAAGTCAACCGCGTCCTTCAGCGCATGGGTGAATTCGCACACGAAGTCCGCAGCGGCAACTGGTTAGGCTACACCAACCAAGTCATCACCGACATCGTCAACATCGGCATCGGCGGCTCCGACCTCGGCCCGCTGATGATGTGTACCGCGCTCAAACCCTTCGGACATCCGCGCCTGAAAATGCACTTCGTCTCCAACGTGGACGGCTCCCAACTGCGCGACGTACTGTCCAAAGTCCACCCCGAAACCACCCTCTTCATCATCGCCTCCAAAACCTTCACCACCCAAGAAACCCTCACCAACGCCCTGACCGCGCGCAAATGGTTCCTTGACCACGCAGGCGATGAAACCGCCGTCGCCAAACACTTCGTCGCCGTCTCCACCAACCAAAAAGCCGTTGCCGAATTCGGTATCGACACCGCCAATATGTTTGAATTTTGGGACTGGGTCGGCGGACGATACAGCCTCTGGTCAGCCATCGGCCTGCCCATCATGCTCTATTTGGGCGAAGAAAACTTCATCGAAATGCTCAACGGCGCGCACCTGATGGACCAACACTTCATCAACACCCCGCTTGAGCGCAACATGCCCGTCATCCTCGCCCTCATCGGCATCTGGTACATCAACTACTACGGCGGCGGCAGCCACGTCATCGCGCCTTACGACCAACACCTCCACCGCCTGCCCAAATTCATCCAGCAGCTCGACATGGAGAGCAACGGCAAACAAGTTACCCTCGACGGCAAAGCAGTCGGCTACGAAACCTCCCCGATTATTTGGGGCGAAACCGGCATCAACGGTCAGCACGCCTTCTTCCAACTGCTGCACCAAGGTACCCACATCACCCCGATCGACCTCATTGCCTCGCTTGAAAAACGCAGCAACCTGCGCGGCCACCACGAAATCCTGCTCGCCAACGTCTTCGCCCAAGCCGAAGCCTTCATGCGCGGCAAAACTCCCGACGAAGTCCGCGCCGAACTCAAAGCACAAGGCATGGAAGAAGCCCGCATCGAAGAGCTGGTTCCGCACAAAACCTTCTCCGGCAACCGCCCGACCAACCTCATCCTCATGGACAAGGTCAACCCCCGCAACATGGGCAGCCTGATTGCCATGTACGAACACAAAACCTTCGTCCAAGGCATCATCTGGGGCATCAACAGCTTCGACCAATGGGGTGTCGAACTCGGCAAACAGCTCGCCAAAACCATCCTCGCCGAGCTAACCGGCGAAACCGGCGTACAAAAACACGACAGCTCCACCACCCGCCTGATCAACCTTTATCTGAACACCAACAAATAAAGACAGTAGCCATCAGACAAAAAGGTCGTCTGAAAACCCAGATTTAAGGTTTTCAGACGACCTTTTTCATTCCATGTATGGCGTAGTTATAGTGGATTAAATTTATCAGGACAAGGCGATGAAGCCGCAGATAGTACAGATAGTACGGAACCGATTCACTTGGTGCTTTAAGCACCTTAGAGAATCGTTCTCTTTGAGCTAAGGCGAGGCAACGCCGTACTGGTTTAAAGTTAATCCACTATAAACCGTTAAACAGCGAAACAACAAACAAAATAACCTGCACCAAAGGCAGAGCGGCTGCAACCGTTTTGACAAACAAACGATCAGGCTTTTCCATCCTTGGAAGCTGATATTGTTTCAGCCACCACAACCCCACCAGATAAGTAAAAACCGGTACGGACGCATAAGCCGTCAAAAGACTGATGCCAATTGCAGCCTCACTGTTCCCGTAAAAATAGCGGACAATCGGTTCGGCAACCAGAGCAACCGCCACACCCCCGCACAATGCCCCGATCATTTGAACTGCAAACAGGCCCATACCGGCGACAATGCTTTGTTTTGTGTTTAATCCGAATCCTCGATTGACGGCAACGATATCTACTGCACACCATAACAGACACAACAACAGACCCGATGTCATAAACATACTCTCCCTGTTTTCTAAGCTGTTTTCAGACGACCTTTGTGCTTATTTCGCCGTCACCAACTCAAGGCAGGGCGATGAATTTAATCAGCACTTCTTTGAAAATAAAACCGAACACGCCCAAGCCCAAGACTAGGAACAAAATCGCGATGCCGAATTTGCCCGCTTTGGATTCCTTACCCAAGTTCCAAACGATAAAGCCCAAGAAGATAACCAGTCCGGTCAGGCAGATTTTCATTGCCCAGTCGGAAAATTCTGCTTCACTCATAATCGATTTCCTTATTTGATGTTGTGTGTATTTTAATGTTTTCAGACGACCTTTGGAACGCCAAGAGGTCGTCTGAAATGTAATGGCTCAGGTATAGTGGATTAAATTTAAATCAGGACAAG
>NZ_KV794943.1:33541-46077 GCF_001808875.1 Neisseria sp. HMSC064E01 | reverse complement strand
AATCGTTCTCTTTGAGCTAAGGCGAGGCAACGTCGTACTGGTTTAAAGTTAATCCACTATAAATGCCGCCAGTCGGGCGTTTGGCTTAACGCGCCAATGCCTGTTTCAAATCGTCAATCAAGTCATCGACGTATTCCAAACCGACAGACAGGCGCACCAGTCCGGGGCGGATGTTGGCGGCGAGTTTTTCTTCGGGCTGCATCCTGCCGTGTGTGGTTGTCCACGGATGGGTAATGGTCGAGCGCACGTCGCCGAGGTTGGCGGTACGGGAGAAAAGCTCGACGCTGTCGACGACTTTCCACGCGGCGTCAGTGTCGGCAACTTCAAAGCCGACCACGATGCCGCCGCCGTTTTGCTGTTTGCGGATAAGCTCCGCCTGCGGATGGTCGGGCAATCCGGTGTAGTACACGGCTTGGACTTGCGGCTGTGTCCGCAGCCATTGCGCGATTTTCAGGGCGTTGTCGAACTGTTTTTCCAAACGCAGCGACAGGGTTTCTACGCCGCTCAACAACTGCCATGCGTTAAACGGTGACATCGCCAGCCCGCAAGAGTTGCAATACATGGCGACCTGCGTCATCAGCTCTTCCGAACCTGCCAACACGCCGCCCATCACGCGTCCGTGTCCATCAATAGCTTTGGTCGCAGAGGAAACGGAAATATCCGCGCCGTGTTTCAAAGGCTGCGAACCGGCGGGTGACAGCAGGCTGTTGTCCACCACCAAAAGCGCGCCGATGCTGTGCGCCAATTCGGCTAAAGCTTCCAAGTCGGCCACTTCGCCCAAAGGGTTGGACGGCGTTTCCAAAAACAGCAGCTTGGTGTTGGCTTTGACGGCGGCTTTCCATTCGTCCATATCGGTCGGCGACACATGGCTCACTTCGATGCCGAATTTGGTGACGATGTTATTGATAAAGCCGACGGTCGTACCGAACAGGCTGCGGCTGGAAATCACATGGTCGCCCGCCTGCAGAAAGGTGAAAAACGCCGCCTGAATCGCGGACATACCCGTCGAAGTAGCAACCGCGCGTTCTGCGCCTTCCAAAGCAGCGATGCGTTTTTCAAAGGCGGCGATGGTCGGGTTGGCAGTACGGGTATAGGTAAACCCTTTGACTTTTTTGGAAAACAAATCGGCGGCGTGTTGGGCGTTGTCCCACATGAAGCTGCTGGTGAGGAACAATGCCTGATTGTGTTCGCGGTATTCGGTTTGCTCTTTGCCGCCGCGTATGGCGAGCGTCTGCGGGTGGAGTTTTTTACTCATTTGTTTTCCAATCTTTTTCAGCAGGTTTGTTTGATGTCTTAAAGAAGAGAAGCCATAGGTTAACTTGTTAACATTTTGCGCTTATTTGCGCCGTCTTTCAAGTTTGGCGGCGAATGGCAAAAGGTCGTCTGAAAACGTTTTTCAGACGACCTTTTGCAATCGTTCCAGTCTTTTATTGATAAACACGTCCATTATGTTCCAGCCAGCCGTCGGTATGGCGGCCTGCGGGGTCGTGGTGCGTCCAATGGAGGACACCGCCCTGCTCCGACCATTCGTATTCGCCGTAGAAGCCGACTTTATCGCCTTTTTTCAAGCCTTTGATTTTGTCGGCGAGGTCGATGTTGTGCGCCACTAAAAGCGTTTGCCCGCTTGAGAGCTTTAGGATAAAACGCTGATGGCGTGTGCCTTGGTTGTCGTCAGGCAGCGTTTTGAGAACCGTACCTGCGCCCTTCACCTGAATATCGCTCTCTTGGTTTTCAAAGGCTTGCTGCAATATTTGTTCCGTGCTGCCCTGCCCTGCTTGGCGTTCGGACTTCGGCTGCTTCGGTTGCGACTTTTTGGATTCAGATTGCTCAGGCTGGCGTTTTCCCGCTTGGGTTTGGGGCTGCGTTTGTGTTGGTACGGCATCCGCTGCCTGACCTTGCCGCCCCTGCTGCATTTTTTGATAACCGATTGCCACAGCGGCAACAATCAGTATCCAAATCCATTTGTTTTTATTCATAAAATCCGCGCCCAAAAAAATGCCCGACGGTGTATCGGGCATAAGTTATTTGAAAGGAGTTAAATCACGATAACGTGAGCCACCATTATATACAAAATCGGCGGAAAAATCAGCATTTTCAGTCCGATACCTGAAACGGCGGCTGTGTTATCACGCTTTTTTGTTTCCCTGACTGTATTTCATTTCGTATTTGATGTCGTTCAGGATTTTTTTCACGTTGTAATCCAAAAGCTGTTCCACCAAATCGGGCGCCTGCTCGCTGAGGGTTTGTTGAAGCTGGTAGGTAAACAGCGCCATTTGTTTCTGCACGGCGGTGCGTATCATGCCGTTGACTGCATCGGCGACGTGCGGGCGCAGGCGTTTGATTAAACGCTCGCTCAGGTCTTGCTCGGAAATGCAGAACACTTCCCTGCGGTTGATAACCTGCGGGTTCAACACGTTGATATTGACGGTAATCGGCGGCATTTCTTGCTTGAGGTCGTCTGAAACCTGCTCTTGTGCCTGCGGATTTTCGTTTTCAGACGACGTTGCTTCATCTTTGGCAGGCGTGTCTTTTGCAGGCGCGTCAAATTCGACCGTTTTACGTTTCGGGTTCAGCCAAACCGTACGCGTGGACTCGATTTGTCTGTCTGTCGCACTCATTTGCAGCGAAGACTGCGCGTTCAACCAGTTTTCCTGCAAAATCACCATCGCATCGGTCTCCGCCGTTTCGGCAGCGTCTTCCTCCAGCATGGCGTTGTGTTCCTCCTGCCATTTGCGCAGATATTCCGTCAAGACGGCATCGCGGTTGGCATCGTCGAGCTTGGCGGTTTTGGCTTTGGGCTTCTGCTCGACGGCTGGCTCTTGAGATTCGCGCACCAAAGGCGCGTGTGTGTAAGGTGCGTTCAATTGGCGGGTTTGACGCAGCTTTTCCAAGCGGCTTTCCCAATCCAGGCTTTCATCCGTTTGTTGTGGCGTATCGGGACGATTCGTATCCATTTTTTTGCTTTCGTTCTTCCGTTGTGTCATTTCATTTCACGCGCATAGCGAATGCCGTGATTTGCTATAATGCGGTATTTTAACAGATTCCCAGGAACACATCATGAGCAGCATCGAACAACGTCTCGAATATCTGGAAGAAGCCAACGACGTTTTGCGTATGCAGAACCACGTCCTCGCCACCGCACTCAAAGGTCTGATCCGTTCGCTGCCGTCCGATATGGCAAACGAAGCCGTCGAGTCCATCCAGCTTGCCTTTGAAGACGCGCTCGCCGAGTTGAACTACGAAGACAGCCCGCATACCGACCTCTTCCATGACGTAACCTACGCTTTTTTCCGCGAAAAAGAACACTGACGCGTAGCGACTTCCCCAAACCGTGTTAAACTATCCGTTTATTTATTAATATCCGTAAAGAAGGAACCTCCCCATGAACATGAAAAAATGGATTGCAGCCGCCCTCGCCTGCTCTGCGCTGGCACTCTCCGCCTGCGGCGGTCAAAGCAAAGACGCATCCTCGTCAGCCCCTAAAGCCGACAAAGTGTACCGCGTCGCCGCCAACGCCGAATTCGCACCTTTCGAATCATTGGACTCCGCCGGCAACGTTGAAGGTTTCGACGTCGATTTGATGAACGCCATGGCAAAAACCGGCAACTTCAAAGTCGAATTCAAACACCAGCCTTGGGACAGCCTCTTCCCCGCACTCAAAAACGGCGATACGGATATCATTATCTCCGGCGTAACCATTACCGATGAGCGCAAGCAGTCCATGGATTTCACCGACCCTTATTTTGAAATCACCCAAGTCGTCCTCGTTCCCAAAGGTAAAAAAGTCGCCTCTTCAGACGACCTCAAAAACATGGCTAAAGTCGGCGTCGTTACCGGTCAAACCGGCGACTTCTCCGTTTCCAAACTCTTGGGCAACGACAATCCGAAAATCGCCCGCTTTGAGAGCGTTCCTTTGGTCATCAAAGAGCTGGAAAACGGCGGCGTGGATGCCGTAGTCAGCGACAGCGCGGTCATCGCCAACTATGTGAAAAATAACCCGACCAAAAGCATGGACTTCATCACGCTGCCTGATTTCACGATTGAAAACTACGGTATCGCCGTACGCAAAGGCGACGAAGCGACCGCTAAAATGCTGAACGAAGCGCTGAAAAAAGTACGCGACAGCGGCGAATACGACAAAATCCACGCCAAATACTTCGCCAAAGAAGGCGATAAAGCGGCAGCCGCCAGCCAAGCAGCCAGCCAACCTGAAGCAGCCAAATAATCTGTTTCAACGTTCTTAAGCAATAAGAAAGGTCGTCTGAAAGCCTGTATCGCGGGTTTCAGACGACCTTTTATGTCGGATTTTGTTCCATGTGCGGATTAACCGAACCCTCGTTATTGCCGAACGAATCCGCCATAGAAATTCAAATACACAGAAAGTCCCTTATGTCCCAATCCACACCCTCCCCGCTGGGCGAAAAGCAAATGGCGGTTTTGATGGCGATGTTGGTTGCCCTGATGCCGTTTTCGGTCGATGCCTACCTGCCCGCCATTCCCGAAATGGCGCAATCTCTGAGCGCGGATATACACCGTATCGAGCAGAGTTTGGTTTTGTTTATGTTCGGCGTGGCGTTCGGGCAGGTTGTCGGCGGCGCGGTTTCGGATATTAAAGGGCGCAGACCGGTGGCTTTGGTCGGTTTGAGCATTTATTTTGCGGCTGTTGTCGCACTGACGATGGTGCAGTCGGCGGACGGGCTGTTGAACCTGCGCGCGGTACAGGCGTTCGGCGCGGGGATGACGGTGGTCATCGTCGGAGCGATGGTGCGCGATTATTATTCGGGCAGACAGGCGGCTGAGATGTTTGCCTTAATCGGCATTATTTTGATGATCGTGCCGCTGATTGCGCCTATGGTCGGCTCGCAGTTGCAGGAATTGGGCGGCTGGCGTTTTATTTTCGGTTTTTTGGCGGCGTATTCGTTTATTTTGTTCATCTTGGTGTTTGCTTTCCTGCCGCGTCCAAAGCAGACGGGCAAAATCGGGATGGACATTTTCGGACTAGTGGCGGGCAGGTTCGCCAGAGTGCTGAAGACGCGGGCGGCGATGGGCTATCTGTTTTTTCAGGCGTTCAGCTTTGCGTCGATGTTTGCATTTTTGACGGAATCGTCGTTTGTTTACCAAAAGCTGTACCATGTGACGCCGAACCAATATTCTTGGGTCTTTGCGCTGAACATTCTCACGATGGCTTCGTTCAACCGCATCACGGCATGGCGGCTGAAAACGGGGGTGCACCCGCAAAGTATTTTGAAATGGGGCATTATCGTGCAGTTTGCGGCGAACCTGACGATGGTGCTGCTGGTCTGGTCGATGGGGCTGCCGCCGATGTGGGCTTTGGTGCCTTGCGTAATGTTTTCGGTAGGCACGCAAGGCTTGGTCGGCGCGAACACGCAGGCTTGCTTTATGACTTATTTCAAGCAGGAAAGCGGCAGCGCGAATGCGGTGTTGGGCGTGTTCCAATCCATCATCGGCGCAAGCGTGGGATTGCTGGCGACTCGGCTGCACAATGGTTCCGCCTTGGTCATGGCGGGCATGATGCTGACTTCGACGGTATGCGGGATTGTGTTGCTTTGGCTCTTTTCGCATCAGGCTTGGAAGGAAAACGATAAAAGCGAATATGTGTGAATAATCAATAACAAAAGGTCGTCTGAAACCTTGAAATCGGGTTTCAGACGACCTTTTTTACATCAACCTATTGTTTATTGCACAACATCGCAGGACTTCGCTTTTTCGTGTTTAGGCGCGTTGACGAAATCTTTGCAGTCCGCCAGCAGCTTGGGCAAAAGCGGTTGGAACACGGGATGGCTGCGCAGTTTGCCAGCGTAAAACGACATCATGTACGGATAATAATACTGCATCGCCTGCATCCATTTCGCGCCCTCTTCCGTCTTGCCTTGACGGTAGAGATACAGCGCCACCTGATAAGCGTTGGAATACGGTCGGTAAGACAAGGAATTGATCGCCGCCTTCTCCGCCCAAGGTTTGACCTGCATATCGGTCGGTTCGGCTCGGCGGGTCAGGCTGAGGTCGGCATAATAAGCCAGCATCGGACTATTTTCGGAAATGTGGCGCAAACCGTTAATCTTACGTCCGACCATATCCGTACTTTCATTTTTCGGAATCCGGCTGTAATCGACCAAATCCGTATAAGTCCAACCCATGTGCAGCAGCCCGCCGATAATCAGCAGCGTGGTAAGCCCGCCCGCCCAATTTCGGCCGCGTGCCCAAGCAAGGTCGTCTGAAACGTCTTCATAACGTGCCGGCGCGAGTGCGAACATCAACACAAACGGCGTCAGGAAATAGATATACCACAATGGGTACTCCAGCATACTGTGGCACATACTGACGGCAACCATAGACAGCAGCAGCAGCGAAGCCGGATGATAAGGACGCACCAACATCCGCCACAGTCCCGCAAGCATTGTCAGGGCAACCAATACCGTACCGACCAGCCCGACTTCGGAGAGCAGTTGTAAAACAATATTGTGCGAATGGGTAAACAACACGCCTAAGATATTATTCGGGAAATACTGCTGCTCCGCATTAATCCAGAAAGTCTGTTGGGCAAAGCTGTTCCAGCCGTGTCCGAACCAAGGTGCGGACAAAAAGGCAGTCCATGCCTTACGCCATTCAATCTGACGCATCGAGCCTTCAAAACCGCTGTTTCCGGCGCGTTCGACCGCCGTTTCATATTGACCGTTGCCCAGCAGCTCCAAAATCGAACCCATCGCAAATTGAAATACCGCCACCAACGCGACCGTCAGGAAAAATATCCGCACCAGCCTCGCAGAATCCCGTCCCGCACGCCAACGCCACACGGGCAAAATCAACGCCACGCCTGCCACATAGCCCAGAATCGTGCGCGAATTGACCAAGCCCAACACAGCCGTCATCAAGAAGACCAACAAAAATCCCAACCAGCCCGGCATTTTACGGGTTGACCACAAATAAGCCGCCGCCAAAACACCCCACATCAAATAATGCCCGAGGTGATTGCGTTGTCCAAGCTGACCGCTGACCTCTTTCCCGCTATACACAATCATGCTGCGCAGGAAACCAAGATCATACCAGCCCTTAAACTGTATAAACGCAATCGCAGCCTGCAGCAACGTACCAAACAGCAGCGACCATGCAAACACCGTCACGATGCGTTCCTGCCCGTAGGCAGCCACCCAACCGCGGCAAGCCCATACCGCCAACGCCAAAATGACAAACGTCCACATCACCATATCGTTCATGCCGACGTAAATCAAATCCATCATCCGCGCCTGCAACCACCAAAAAGCCGCCAAAACCAGCAAACCGACAGCCGCCTTAGGCAGGCGTACACTCAACAAACCCTTATACGCCGTGACCAACACCAGCATCAGCGCGCCCAGCAGCGAAGCCGCTTCCAGATAAAAACTCGACAACGGGCCCACGCGGTAGAAGGACAAAAACGGCGCGGCGCATATCCACAAGAAACAGCACCACAAAGGCAACAAACGTCTGTCCCATTCACTCTTAAGGTCGTCTGAAAAACGCATAAACATTATTTTCCCGCCTTTCTCTGCTGCTTCACAAAAGCCAGGCATGCAACAAAAAACACCAAACACGCCGTCAACGATAAAGCGGCACACACCACCTCGGCAGCACCCGCATTAAACAAACGCATCACCGCCTCGGCAAAATAAATCAAAATCAACATAGAACTATACTGGTAAGTATAAACTTTACCCTTCAAAATACCCGACAACGGCAGGCACAAAGGCAAAGCCTTCAGCGCCAGCCACGAACCGCCGCTGCGCAAAGGCGCAATCCACAGCTCCCACGATAAAGAAAGGACAATCAAAAAAATCAAGCTGCCGCAAGCAGCCAGATAAGGCAAAGAAGATTTATGAGAAGAAGTATTCACGGATAAAGTTCAACAGGCATCGCGCCGAGTGTAAAATGCAGGATTATACCGAAAACCGAAACAGCCGTTGCAGCCCGACCGTTTCAGACGACCTAGGACACTCTCCCCATCCGTCGTATTGCTTTTCAAACTGTCCGACGAATCAAAAAGATATCCCGTCAGGCAGCCGAACATCCCGAAAAAATCCCCAAACAGGTTGAACCTTCACGCCTGCCCATAATCCTATTGATTTATTCTTTTGGTTCTCTATGAAAACAAACCATACCCTATCTTTCAAAACCGCAATTCTCCGTTTGTCCGCATTAGGCTTGGCATTCACACTTGCCGCGTGTGCCGGCGGCCCATCCACCGGCCCCGTACCCGACGGCTACTACCGCGTCAAACCGGGCGACACCCTCAGCCAAATCGCCAAACGCTACGGACAAAACGTCAACACCTTGGCATCATGGAACAATCTGAACAACGCCTCACAAATCGAAGTCGGACAAGTCTTGCGCGTCCGTAAAAACGCCGCCAACCACCCCCGTTCCGGCAGTACCGACATCAGCAGCGCCAGAACCGTCGCCCCCGTCAACCGCCTGACCCTGCAATGGCCGGTCGATAACGGCAAAAATTCCATCATCCGCGGCTACGACAGCACAACCAACAAAGGCATCGACATCGGCGGCACACTCGGACAAAGCGTCAAATCCGCAGCAGCCGGAACCGTCATCTACGTCGGCGAAGAAGTGCGCGGCTACGGCAAACTGATTCTCATCAGCCACAACGACTTCTCCATCACCGCCTACGCACACAACGACACCATTCTGGTTCAAAAAGACCAAAAAGTCGCAGCAGGCCAGCCGATTGCCACCATGGGCAATAGCGACACAGACGGCGTCAAACTGCATTTCGAAGTCCGCATGAACGGCAAAGCCGTCGACCCGATGCAGTACCTGCCCGGCTGATTTACATCTTAATAGAACCCAAACCAAGCCGCAGCCCGATTCCGACAAACGGATTGCAGGTCGTCTGAAATGCAAAAACGCTTCTGTTTTAAGAGACAGAAGCGTTTTTTACAATTTGCATTCTTGAGGAGATGCTGATGCACCCGATGGCTACGCCTTGCCCACTTTTCCTCATATATAAATTTGACAATGCGCTTTTATCTGCAACATATTTTGCTAGAAGGAAACATTTCAGATATTCTAAAAGCATTTCAAAACATGACATATTTTCGGATCACCACACAAACACAACAATTACTTTTAGAAAGGACACATACAATGTTTGATTTAACGTGCAACTACTTAGACGATGATGATATAGATCACGAAGCCGAAAAGCAGTGGATTTTTAAAACTCTGCACCAGCTTGAAAAAGAAGAGGAAATTAAATCCTTGTTGAACGATTTTTCAAAATTCTCATCGTTATATGACGAAGCCGTTGCAGCAGGATTGAAAAAAAGTGCAGTCAACGACTACATTATTATTTCCGTCTCAGCACCAGACGAGGTAATCAGCGCGCTCAAAGAATATTTGGAGAAAACCATTTATGACGCATGGGGCAGAACCGTGTCAAAAAGCCAAATGCTGCGTGATTTCGTCAGCGAATACAAATGGAAACATTTAGATATGGAAACATTCGATGCCATGAATCGGGACAGACTCTTCAATAATATTGAACTCTAGCAGTATTTACTAGGTAAACAAGAAATTGCAGCGAATCCCAAATACGCCCAAAGAATGAATCTAGGAAACTAAATGAAAAAAATCGATTTCATAATGCATTTCACCGTTATGCAGCATTCCTTCGATCGTGTATTCAAGGATATGTTAGCTTTTCAAAAAGAACATCTCCAAGAGCTATTTGTATGTAACGATACGGTTACGGTAAAACTGTTGACAGAACGTAGAAATATCAAAAACGGTATGGTCAACTTTAAAGACAAAAGCTATCCGGTGATCAAGACCAGTAAAAACTACAATTGCAACTATAAAGACAAATATGTCGAATTTCCCCTGCCTCTTGCCGATCTTGCACTCATGAAGGATTTTGCACTGACTTCGAAAGAAGTACGGCATATGCCCGAGATATTCGACCTTAACTGGTTGAATGTGCCTTATAAGGAATGGCATAAATATGAGGATAAACATCGTCCAATAGAAAAACGACACGGTTTGTTTAAGCTAGATTTACTCCCAAGAGCTGATGGTTCTGTTGTTTTTGGACATTATTTTTTGATGAACGAATCCGATATCAATAAAACCCTGATAAAAGAATGGATATTCTTTTATTTGGATAAATATCTGCCGCATTGCCGGTTTCAAGGAATAAACCGTTTTTACCCTTCGAGAGTCCGGCCATTTTCCCTTTACAAAAAACGTATGGCTTTAGAATGGTTTTCCTTTCTACCCGCCGAAATCCTGCCTGAGGAAGTACCCAGCGCAAACGAGGTTATCTATCTTCCAAATTGTGGCAGCATCATTATTAGCACCGAGCAGCCCTACGACTTTGAGAATCCTGAAATGCGTAAGGTGACTGCCGCTATCGAACAAGAGCTGCACCATTTAGGATTGCTGCCTCTTGTGGATCATTTTGGCATTCCTCAAATTAGCGATTTACCCTTTATCAGTCGTGAGCAGCGTCTGAAAAACATGAGTCGGGGAAGCCGGATATAGGCAAAAAATAATACGTTTTAACTTTTCAGACAACCCTATGGGATTGTAGTCGTATAAATTGTGCAGAATTTCCTACACCCTTTTATAGTTGTAAGCTTCGTCACTAACTGCACACCACCTTCGAGAGAGGCGATCCGCGATAAAGGTCGGCTGAAAACCTGATTTTGGTATTTTTAGACGACCACATCATGAAATATACCTATATTATGTCATTAGAAATTAAGAATTTTTTATCTATTACCGATGCCGAGGAAATCGATTCAGCTTTAAATCAACTGCCTTGGACTGGATCAAGTATAGATTGGGATAAGATTAAAGGTGAGAAGCTGCGTATTTCCTTATTTGGGGAAATAACGACAGCATCTATTCATTATGACACTTTTAAAAGATTTAAAGCTTGCCAAGGGAAGAACGTAGTAATTTACTACTCGCCATCACATCAACCTTGGATACTGAGTACGGATGATTTTATCTATAATTGGTTAAGCATCTTTGAAGAATTACTTGCGTTTCCTAAATTTATAGTATTTTGTTATGAAAGAATCTGGCAGCCTGGATATTTAGAAAATTCAATAGAATGCGAACCTATTGGAGAGTTGATAGGTTTAGTCTGAAAAAGAACCCTAACATACATAATTTCTTAATTTGCACACAAGGTATGTATGGAATGCACGCGCAGGGATTGAGGCATGCGATGCAGATTCTTTAATGGCTGCATTAAAACAGCCAACACCCAACCCCACCCATTTCAAAAGACAAAAAATAAACCCTTACTGTTCTCCAGTAAGGGTTTATTGAAAATCTGGCACGCCCACGGGGATTCGAACCCCGGTTGCCGCCGTGAAAGGGCAGTGTCCTAGGCCTCTAGACGATGGGCGCGTAACCGAGTTGCGAACTATACATAAGCGTTAAAACGCTGTCAACGGGTTAGGCGTTTTTTATGGTCAAACTGGTTTCAGACGACCCTTCTGCTCCTTATCTTTGTATCGGCTTTGCCTGTATAATGCCGCTTTTAATGAAAAGGAAAACAAACCATGTGGTTCAAGCAGATCAGTTTTTATCCGCTCAACAAAGAAAAGCTGCCCGAAGCGGACGTACTTGCCGACAAACTTGCGGAGGCTGAATTTACCCGCTGCCAAGGTTTAGACTGGTCCAGCGAAGGCTTTGCCGCACCGGTTTCGTTCTCTCCCGAACTCGTTTTCCCTGCCGATTTTACTTTGCGCGTCGCCCTGAAAAAAGAAGAAAAAGTCCTGCCTGCCGGCGTCATCCGCGATATCTTGGAAGAAAAGGTGGCGGAAATCCAAAACAATGAAGCCCGCAATGTCGGTCGCAAGGAAAAACAAGAGCTTAAAGAGCAAATTACAGACGACCTGCTGCCTCGCGCGTTTACCCGCAGCAGCCGCACTGAAGCAGTGTTCAACACCCGCCACGGCTATCTGCTCGTCAACAATGCGGCTTCTGCCAAAGCGGAAAACATCCTGACCAAGCTGCGCGAAGCCTTAGGTGGCTTGGAAGCCTCGCTGCCGAATACCAAGCAATCGCCCTCTTCCCTGATGACCGAGTGGCTGTTGCAAGGGCATTGCGAAGGCGGTTTTGAATTGGACAGCGATTGCGAACTCAAAGGCGTGGGCGATGTTGTTCCCGTCGTCAAAGTATCCAAACAAGATTTGACCGCCGATGAAGTGGTCCAACACGTCAAAAACGGCAAAACCGTGACCCAACTGGGCTTGGTGTGGCGCGAGCAAATCGCCTTCATCCTCACACAAGACTTCACGCTCAAGCGCATCCAATACCTCGACGTATTGCAGGAAGAAGCCGAGAGCAACGGCGACGATGCCGCCAGCCTTGCCTTCGCCTCACAAATCCTGATGGCGGAATCCGTCAGCACCATGTTGGAAGAGCTGGTTTCCTATTTGGGCGGCTGGCAAGACTAATTTTTCAGACGACCTTTACACGATATAGTGGATTAACAAAAATCAGGACAA
>NZ_KV794943.1:11520-33441 GCF_001808875.1 Neisseria sp. HMSC064E01 | reverse complement strand
CGCCGTCCTGGTTTAAAGTTAATCCACTATAAAAGGTCGTCTGAAACCTACATCCGATGGACAACCTTTATGTTTAAACACTTCGCATTCCTGCCTCTCGCCATTATGCTTGCCCTCCCCGCCTCAGCCGCCGTCCTAACTTCCTATCAGGAACCGGGCTGCACCTACGACGGCGATGTCGGCAAAGACGGCAAACCCGCCGGCAAAGGCACATGGCGCTGCCAAGACGGTCGCAGCTACACCGGCGCATTTAAAAACGGCAAATTCGACGGACAAGGCGTTTACACCGTCTCCGCCAACCGCGAAACCTTCATCGAGCCGTTCAATTCCAACAGCACCAAGTTCCGCAACATGGTACTGTCGGGCACGTTCAAAAAAGGCCTAGCACACGGCAAATTCACCGCCTCGCAAAACGGCGAAACCGTCTTCATCATGAAATGCGAAAACGGCATGATTAAAGAAGTGAAACTGCCCAAAACCAAATAACCCCGTCCCGCATTTTCAGACGACCTCCCCGCAGACGTCGTCTGAAAACGCAAGAAACAAGGAAAACATTATGAGCATCAAGTCCGACAAATGGATACGCCGCATGAGCGAAGAGTTCGGCATGATCGACCCCTTCGAGCCGAACCAAATCAAAGAAGCCAACGGACAGCGCATCATCTCCTACGGCACGTCCAGCTACGGCTACGACATCCGCTGCGCCAACGAATTCAAAATTTTCACCAACATCAACAGCACCATCGTCGATCCCAAAAACTTCGACCCGAAAAACTTCGTTACCGTCGAAGACGACTGCTGCATCATCCCGCCCAATTCCTTCGCGCTGGCGCGTACGGTCGAATATTTCCGCATCCCGCGCAACGTCCTGACCGTCTGCTTGGGCAAATCCACCTACGCCCGCTGCGGCATCATCGTCAACGTCACCCCGTTCGAGCCGGAATGGGAAGGCTACGTCACCCTCGAGTTTTCCAACACCACCCCCCTGCCCGCCAAAATCTATGCCGGCGAAGGCGTGGCGCAAGTCCTCTTCTTCGAGAGCGACGAAATCTGCGAAACTTCCTACAAAGACCGCAACGGCAAATACATGGGGCAAACCGGCGTTACCCTGCCGAAAACCTGATGATGGTAACCCGCCTTCCGTCTTTTACAGACATTAAGGGCATTATAGTGGATTAACTTTAAATCAGGACAAGGCGACGAAGCCGCAGATAGTACATCAGGACAAGGCGACGAAGCCGCAGACAGTACAAATAGTACGGCAAGGCGAGGCAACGCCGTACTGGTTTAAAGTTAATCCACTATAGAAAAAACAAATCCGACGGCATCGCGTTTAGCGTATCCGAATCCGTCCGAGGTCGTCTGAAAACTTAAATCCGGCGTTTCAGACGACCCTTTTCATGTCCGCCGCAAAGCCCGCCGCCCAACGCTTCCATTGTGAAAATATCCTTAATTTGGTTTACAATGACGCCATTTCCAAATCTTACCGAGAGAACAAAATGTTAGACATCCAACAGCTCCGCAGCCACACCGCAGCCGTCGCTGAACGTTTGGCGCAGCGCGGTTACGAGTTTGATACCGCACGTTTCAATGCCTTGGAAGAGCAGCGCAAAGCCGTCCAAGTGAAAACCGAAGAACTGCAAGCCTCGCGCAATAGCATTTCCAAACAAATCGGCGCATTGAAAGGACAGGGCAAACACGAAGAGGCGCAGGCAGCTATGGATCAAGTCGCCCAAATCAAAACCGATTTGGAGCAGGCAGCCGCCGATTTGGATGCCGTTCAGAAAGAATTGGACGCATGGTTGTTGAGCATTCCCAACCTGCCGCACGAAAGCGTACCCGCCGGTAAAGACGAAACCGAAAACGTCGAAGTCCGCAAAGTCGGCACGCCGCGCGAATTTGACTTTGAAATCAAAGACCATGTCGATTTGGGCGAACCTTTGGGCTTGGATTTCGAAGGCGGTGCGAAACTTTCCGGCGCGCGCTTTACCGTCATGAAAGGTCAAATCGCCCGCCTGCACCGCGCGCTGGCGCAATTCATGCTCGATACGCACACGCTGGAACATGGCTACACCGAACATTACACGCCCTACATCGTGGACGACACCACCCTGCAAGGCACGGGTCAACTGCCTAAATTTGCAGAAGATTTGTTCCATGTTACCCGCGGTGGCGACGAGAGCAAAAAAACGCAATACCTGATTCCGACCGCCGAAGTGACGCTGACCAACACCGTTGCCGACAGTATTCTGGCGGAAAGCGATTTGCCGCTGAAACTGACCGCCCATTCACCCTGCTTCCGCAGCGAAGCGGGCGCATACGGCAAAGACGTGCGTGGTCTGATTCGCCAACACCAATTCGACAAAGTGGAAATGGTGCAAATCGTTCATCCCGAAAAATCATACGAAGCACTGGAAGAAATGGTCGGTCATGCCGAAAACATCCTGAAGGCTTTGGAACTGCCCTACCGCGTGATTACCCTGTGTACCGGCGACATGGGCTTCGGCGCAACCAAAACCTACGACTTGGAAGTCTGGGTTCCCGCGCAAAATACCTACCGCGAAATCTCAAGCTGCTCCAACTGCGAAGATTTCCAAGCACGCCGCATGAAGGCGCGTTTCAAAGACGAAAACGGCAAAAACCGCTTGGTACATACTTTGAACGGCTCCGGCTTGGCAGTCGGCCGCACTTTGGTTGCGGTTTTGGAAAACCATCAAAACGCCGACGGCAGCATCAATATTCCTGCTGCCTTGCAGCCTTACATGGGCGGCGTGACCAAACTGGAAGTCCGATAAGCCGTGTAGCTGCATTCCATCGCTAACAATCAAAAGGTCGTCTGAAACCCTTAAACAAGGTTTCAGACGACCTTTTCGTTATCGGCTGCCTTTGCTGTCATCAACACGACCATATCGAGCCTAAGCATCCTGAACGCGACGGCTCGATGCGTTATTACTGATTGTTTTGACGGAAATATGCCCATTCTTCAACGACCGTACCGTCCGGCAGATGGCACAGCGCATACTCCGCACCGTCTTTGTCTTTTTTGACTTCCAATTTCCCGCCCTGCTTCACGCAAAACTCAGAAGCCGGATTTGCCGCGCCGACCATAGGGGCATCTTCCTTACCAGACGTACCACAAGCCGCCAAAACCGTAGCGGCGGCAATGCTTAAAACAGCAGGTTTCATCATATTATTTCCTTTCGATATTGTGATTCAGACGACCTCAGTACAAATTTTGCGGCAGGCAACACGAGCCGCCACGCTGTTTTACGGGTCATCCGAGTGAAATCAGACAGTTCCTGTTGAAAGAAAGTTCTCCACGCTTGAGTAAACAAACGCAATCAACCCCATCGGATTACCCGCCTATTTCCTGCTTTCGCTGCTCATTCCGCCAACGATACCATTCTTGCGGACTCATTTTCTCTTCGTCGGTCATGTTTTCCGAACAGGCGATGATGATGAAATGCTCATCGGCGTACATAAAGCGTTTGATAACTGCCGAAGAAATTTCCTGTCCCTGATGACTGAACGATACTTTAGGCGGCGGCGCCTGTCTCACACCGAAACCGAACAGCCCTGCCAACTGCCTGCTGTCTTCCAAACGTCCGCCCGCTTCCAAAGTGAATCGGCGGGCAACCTTCTTCCACGGTCGCGTCAACCGCTGTTTGGCTCGCGCTTCGACGGCGTGTTCGCAACGATTGATGATTTCCACATGCTGCGTCAAAGGCTGCGACATGGCTTCCGCGCGCCCGACGGCAAGCAGGCAGAAAATGCCCGCTGCGATAAGCGGAAGAACGGATATTGTGCGTTTGTTTAGCGTGTTGTTTTGTATCATGCTTCACTCACTCTTTGACAAACGGAAAGGTCGTCTGAAAACGATACGGCATCGTTGCCTTGGTTTTCAGACGACCTTCAACCGTATTTATCGGTTTGACCCTTTGACCATATCCATCAAAAACAGGCGGCAGTCTAAGTTGCCGTTGTAGAGCGGGATTTTGCGTTTGGGCGAAAGGCGCATGAATTTCGGCATATCGCGGTCGCCGGTAAACATGCCCGCTAGCCAGCCCGCATAATGCTGCTTCAGCCACGCGCCCAACTGCGGATAAAGGGCTTGTAAGGCTTGGACTTCGGCAAGGCGGACGCCGTAAGGCGGATTGGAAATCAAAATGCCGCCCTCTCCGTTCGGACGGGTGTCCTGTGCGTCTTTGACTTCAAAACGGATGAACGTGTCCACTTCGGCAGCTTGGGCGTTGGCAACGGCGGCGCGAATCATATAGCGGTCGTTGTCGCTACCCGAAATCGCGGCAGGCGCGGGGCGGATTTGCGTTTCGGCTTCGTGTTGCAGCTTTTTCCAAAGGGCGGCATCGAAGTTTTTCAGTTTTTCAAACCCGAAACGGCGCATCAAACCGGGTGCGCGACGGGTGGCAATCCATGCGGCTTCGATGACGATGGTGCCGCTGCCGCAAAATGGGTCTTGGAAAGGCTGCGTGCCGTCATAGCCTGCCAGCAGCAGCAAGCCTGCCGCCAAGTTTTCGCGCATCGGCGCTTCGCCCGTGTCTTGGCGATAGCCGCGTTTGAACAAGGCTTCACCGGACGTGTCGATAAAAATCTGAATGTCGCGCTCGTCGATAAAGGCATGGATTCGGATGTCGGGGCGGATTTTGCCGACGCTGGGGCGTGCATCGCAAGCGTCGCGGAACACATCGCACACGGCATCTTTGATTTTCAATCCGACAAAATCCAAACTTTTGACTTGGGCGCGCTTGCCTTCTACTTTAACTTTGAAGGTTTGTTCCAAGTCGAACCAATCCGTCCAGCGGATATTTTTCGCCGCTTTGTAAATGTCTTGCTCGCTGCGGTAGCCGCTTTTGGTCAAGCGCAGCAACACGCGGCTTGCGGTGCGCGAATGCAGGTTGATGCGGTACACCTGCTCCATACCGCCTTTGCACGCGACGCCTCCGTCAACGGCACGGATGTCTTGGCATTTGAGTTGTTCGAGTTCTTGGAATAAAGGGGCTTCGAGACCGCGCGGGCAGGTAACGAATAGGGAATAAGTGGTCATGCGAACCTTTCGGATGGGCGGCGTATTCGGACTACCTCTGCCGCATATTGCTCCGCCGCAGCCTTGAGGGGCGCGCGGATAAAAATGTGATGGACGTGATTATAAAGGATATAAAGGCAAAAGGTCGTCTGAAAACCCGTTATATTGATTTTCAGACGACCTTTTTTAATGGATTCAAACAGAAACGCCGTCAATCCCCCAGCGCCGCCACCATCACCGCTTTAATCGTGTGCATCCGGTTTTCTGCTTGGTCGAACACGATGCTGGCGGGGCTTTCGAATACTTCTTCCGTTACTTCCACGCCGTTTAAGCCGAAGGTTTCATAAATCCATTCGCCGACTTTGGTTTCACGGTTGTGGAAGGCGGGCAGGCAGTGCATGAATTTGACCTGTGGATTGCCCGATGCCGCCATCAGCTCGGGGGTAACGCGGTAATCTTTCAACAAATCAATGCGTTCCTGCCACGCCTCTTTCGGCTCGCCCATGCTGACCCACACGTCGGTATGGATAAAATCTGCGCCTTTGACGGCTTCTTCAGCGTTTTCGGTGAGCAAAATCTTTCCGCCGGTTTCTTCGGCAACAGCGCGGGCGCGGGCGACGATGTTTTCAGACGGCCACAAGGTTTTCGGCGCACCGATACGCACGTCCATGCAGAGCTTCGCGCCCAACACCAGCAGCGAATTTGCCATGTTGTAACGCGCGTCGCCGACGTAGGCAAACGCGGTTTGGTTCAAGGGTTTGCCGCTGTGTTCTCGCATGGTCAGCGCGTCGGCGAGCATTTGGGTGGGGTGGAACTCGTTGGTCAGACCGTTGAACACGGGCACGCCGGCGTATTTCGCCAATTCTTCAACCACGTTCTGCCCGAAGCCGCGATATTCGATGCCGTCGTACATCCTACCCAACACGCGGGCGGTGTCTTTAATGCTTTCCTTATGCCCGATTTGGCTGGCGGACGGCTCCAGATAAGTGACTCCCGCCCCTTGGTCGCGCGCGGCGACTTCAAATGCGCAGCGGGTGCGGGTCGATGTTTTTTCAAAAATCAGGGCGATGTTCTTCCCTTTCATCCGCTGCACTTCGCGCCCTGCCTTTTTGGCGGCTTTCAACTCGGCGGCAAGGTCGAGATAGGCGGTGATTTCTTCAGGCGTGAAGTCCAAAAGCTTCAGGAAATGGCGGTTTTTCAGGTTCATATTCGTATTTCTCCTTTCCGGCAGGTCGGGCATTGATGAACAATCTGCCGCTGCTCTATTTTATAGTGGATTAACTTTAAACCAGTACGGCGTTGCCTCGCCTTAAGCTCAAAGAGAACGATTCTCTAAGGTGCTGAAGCACCCAAGTGAATGGTTCCGTACTATCTGGATTTTGGGGAATTTTGCAAAGGTCTCTATCTGTACTATCTGCGGCTTCGTCGGCTTGTCCTGATTTAAATTTAATCCACTATAGTCAGGTCGGATTTTCGAATCCGGTAATTTCAATCGGCGTTGTCGGATACCAGCATCCGACTTACCTCAAAATCAAAACAAGGTCGTCTGAACTTCGCAGCGTTCCAAAGCAAGCAGCGACTGTTTGCGGTTCAAGCCACCTGCGTAGCCGGTCAGCTTGCCGTCGCTGCCGATGACGCGGTGGCAGGGAATCAGGATGGAAACCTTGTTCTGCCCGTTGGCGGCGGCAACGGCACGGACGGCTTTGGGATTGCCCAAACGCTGCGCCTGCTCCTTGTAGCTGCGCGTTTCGCCGTAAGGAATCGCCAAGAGCGCGTCCCATGCCTGTTTTTGAAATTCGGTACCAATCTGCTCCAAAGGCGTGGCAAAGGTTTTCAGACGACCCTTGAAGTATAAATCCAATTCCTGCCGCAGAAGTTGCGTTCGCTTATCTTCCCGAAACACAAACCGTCCGCGCAAGGCTTTTTGGACCGCGGTAATTTCCTGCTCCATATGTTTCTGCCCGACAAACTCCAGCAAACACAAGCCCTTACCGCCGAACACCGCCAGCATCTCACCCAAAGGCGTAGCAATGGCGGCGGCGGTCAGTTCGTTCGAGCTATCAGGGTAACGCCCTTCCAACAAACGGATGGCGCGGCGGATACGGACATATTCTTCAGGCGCGCAGCCGATACGGTCGATAAAATCCTGTTCGAACTGCTTGGCTTCGTGTTCCGTAAAACGTTCATGCAGCAGGGCTTCGAGGTCGGCGGAAAAGTCGGTTTCCAGTCGCTCGCGGATTTCATTCCATTTTGAAGGAAGGCTGTTTAAAGAAGGTAGGGTAATCATAGGAATAGATCTATTTACAATAAAGGGAGGCATGACCCTCCCCGTTATAACAATTTATCGGCTTCTTTGCCAATACCACAGCGCGCCCCTGCTTTCATTTCATGGAATTTTATTCCCGATAATCTACAAACCCCAACCGAGTACCCGACGGATCGATAAATTCCACAGCCCATCCGTTATAGTGGCTTTAAACCACCTACTGTACAAACTGGCTGAAAACCGTCGCCCTTCTCAATGAAATTTAAAATTTTATAAAATCCAAAGGTTGAAATTATAGAATTTTCTTTAAAACAACAAATTCTTTGTCTTTTTCTATCTTAAATTTTCCCAAGGTCCACTCGCCGTTCTTTTTAAATTCCCCGTTTTCCCCACAATAGCCACTTTTCTCAACCTTGGTTGTTTGCAAAATCACTTCGTCATCACTTACAAATCGATAAAGACCTTCTGAATGCGGAAAACAATCATTACCGCATTCTGCTGAATAACCGCTGCTAAACCTGCCGTCTTTATCAAACTCAATGTGCTTTCCATAAATGTGATTATCAGAACCGGTTGTTTCTACCCGACTGAGATAATATGCGTTTTGGGGCGTATCCATGGGCAATTCGTCAATATGCCACAATCCCACCAGTGCATTTTTTTCTAAAATTTTTCCTTGATTGATTGAAACCACTTGAGGCTTTGCCTTGGACTCAAAGCAACCTGTCAAAGACAATGACAATCCCAATACAACAAGGGCAGAGATAAATTTCGGCATGGGGAAACCTTTAGTGAAGAAATCGATTAATGACAGTCAATGTATTGGGCTGCAAAGTAAAATGATTTTTATGATAAGTATTTATTATAGCTTTGTTTCAAATCTTAACCAAATGGAGTAACTTGAAATTAAAATTCACAAAACCATGAAAAATAGCCACTATCACTCATAAAACTTTCAAACACCACACAATATTTCCTCAAATGTCAATTAAGAAATCAGAAGAACCCGGGTTAAAACCGTCGTTAAAATGTTCTTCAGGGTATTGCCTCAAAATATGCCGATTTGAGCGCGGCAATACCCTTCTGCCGTTTTCAGACGGCCTTTTCAGCCAACAACCGCGCCAATATCCCCTCATACACCGCAGACAGCTTCGGAATGTCGTCCAGCCGCACGTTTTCGTTGATTTGGTGGATGGTGGCGTTGGACGGACCTAATTCGATGAGTTCTTTCGCAATGGCTTTGATGAAGCGTCCGTCCGAAGTGCCGCCGGTGGTGGACAATTCGGTCTCTACGCCGCAGGTTTCGGCGATGGCGGCGCGTGCTACGTCGGTCAATTTGCCCGCATGGGTAAGGAAGGGCTGCCCCGAGCACGACCACTGCAAATCGTATTGCACGCCGTGTTTGTCCAAAATGGCGTGAACGCGTTGTTTCAGCCCTTCTTCGGTGGACTCGGTGGAGAAGCGGAAATTGAATTTGACGTTCAGCTCGCCCGGAATGACGTTGGTCGCGCCTGTGCCGCCGTTGATATTGGAAATTTGAAAGCTGGTCGGCGGGAAGTATTCGTTACCTTCGTCCCAGACTTCCTGCGTCAGCTCTAACAAGGCCGGGGCAAAAGTATGCACGGGGTTGATTGCCAAATGGGGATAAGCAATATGCCCTTGCTTGCCTTTGACGGTCAGGTTGCCCGACAGCGAGCCGCGCCGGCCGTTTTTAATCATATCGCCCAATTTGTCCACGGCGGTCGGTTCGCCGACGATGCAATAGTCGATAAGCTCGTCGCGCGCTTTCAACACATCGACCACTTTGGTCGTACCGTCCAGCGCGTCGCCCTCTTCGTCGGAAGTAATCAGGAGCGCAATGCTACCTTGGTGGTTGGGATGCTCGGCAACGAAGCGTTCGCAGGCGGTAACGAAGCAAGCGATGCTGGTTTTCATGTCCGCTGCGCCGCGCCCGTATAATCTTCCGTCGCGCTCGGTCGGCTCGAACGGGGGCGAATCCCATTTTTCGACAGGGCCCGTCGGCACGACGTCGGTATGCCCTGCAAAACAGACGACGGGAGCTTTCGTGCCGCGTCGTAACCAGATGTTTTTGGTGTCGCCGAAATGGAGTTCTTCAGCCGCAAAACCGATTTTGTGCAGGCGTTCGGCAAGCAGTTTTTGGCAATCTCGGTCGTCGGGGGTAACGGACGGGCGGGAAATCAATTCTTTGGCGAGTTCTAGGGATTGGGTTTCGGTCATTTTGTTCACTTTGGAAATCAGGTCGTCTGAAATGTCCTGAAGCTGATTTTCAGACGACCTTTGGGTTGGGTTGATATGTTCTAAATCATTTGCCATGACAGGCTTCATAAAGCGGCAGCAAATCTTCCACCGTTTCGACTATCCATTTTGCTACATCTTGTTTGCCCAAATCATCGCGTTCGATGTGTTTGCCGATGCAGAAAAAGTCTTCGCCGTTTTGCAACTTTCGGTCGGATTCACTTTGTTGTGCGACAGTGCGGTAGTCGTCGTATTCGCTTTCCGCGCCATGCCACATATCGAATGCGGCGTATTTTTCGGTATCGAAATCATCTAGCCAGCGGTTGTATTCGGGCAGCGCAATCGGCGACACGTCGGCTTTGTAGCAGTGCCAGTCCAAGCTGACACTCAGACGGCGACGGTTGAGTAGTATCGACAGGATAGCGGCGGAATTTTTGTATTGGGCGTATTTGAAGTAGGCGAAGAAATGGGCGCGAACCTGCCAGCCGTTACACCAGCGTTCGATATGCGGCGGGGCGAAAGGTTCGCCCAAGTCTGCGGCGACCTGCTGTATCAGCTGCTGCCATATCTGCCAGTTTTCCTTGTAGTCAGCTTTGATTTGCGGAATGCTTTCGGGCTGATATTTTTTGAGCTGGGCAAACTGGAAAAACGGGATATTGAACAAATCGCAGCTTTTTGGCGTCAGCATGGTTGGCTTCCTTTTTAGACGACGTGGTTGTGTTACGGGGATACTGGGGTCGTCTGAAAATCTGTTTTCAGGTTTTCAGACGACCTTTGTTTGAAGAAACGGCAATCTGTAAACGACCTTATCTGCGTCGGCGCGCCGCCATGATTTCGCCGATTTCAGTCAGTTTCTCTTTAGGGATAAACGTTTTGCCCATGTCGAACAAGGGTTCTTCAATCGCCAGATGCACATCGTAACCTGCCACAAAGCGTTTGAACGCTTCCGCATCGGGGATATAGGCGTTGTCTGCTTCAAGTTTGGCAAATTCGGCAGCCACAGCATCCCAGTTACCATGCAGACTCACATGCTGACGCGAAAGCTCGTCCACGCTTTCTTGGGCTTGCGGCGCGTATTGCAGCAGCAGCGGGAAAAAGTTTTCTTCTTCGTCTTCATGGTGCAGCGGCGCGGCGACGTTGAAATACTGGGCGATTTGGCGGATGGTTTGCAAAACAATCTGATTGCAGCCGTTTTCGGCGATGTAGTCCGACAGCATGGCGACTTGGCCGCAGAAACGGCGCACTTTGCCGTGGCAGGCGTACAGCATTTCAATCGGTTCGGCAAAGGTAACGCTTTTGGTTTCAAACGGATTCATGGTTGTGTTCTCAATGGTGTACTTTTCAGACGACCATTTTATAACAAAACAGCCTGCATAAAGCAGGCTGTCTGTATTCGGACGCTTAAGGCAGCTTAGTTCACCAAAGTAACGTCGCCTTTCATCAAAGCGCCGTGTCCTGGGAATGAGCAGTAGAATTTGTAGCTGCCGTCCGCCAGTTTGGCAGGATCAACGGTTACAGAAGTCTCTTCGCCGCCACCAATCAATTTGGTATGACCGACGATACGGGCATCACCGGCTTTTACATAGTCAGCTTCGGCACCGGCAGAGGCGCCGTCTTTCAATACGCCATCCATGTCTTCTGCTTTGGAAATCACGATATTGTGACCCATGCCTGATTTAGGCTGAGTACCGGTGTGTTTCAGGGTAATGGTGAATTCTTTACAAGCTTTGCTGATTTGAATGTCTTTAGTGTTGAACTGCATATTGTCGTTGGATTCAACGGTAGCCGCGCAGTTGCCTGCGGCAGGTGCGGCAGCACTATCGGCGGGAGCCGCTTCGGAAGCAGGTGCGTCGGCAGGCGGCGCGCTTTCTGCGGGGGCCGGTGCGGCTTCAGAAGCAGCAGATGCAGTCGGAGCTGCGGGTTCGGCAGGTTTTGAGGCTTCTTGCGAACAAGCGGACAAGCCGATAACGGCAGCAGAAATCAGAGCCAAATAAGCTTTCATGTTTATCTCCTAATGATATGGTGAGAATATGTTAAGTTCCACAAAATAAAACCTGCGAATATATTAATAAACCAATATCGGTTTTGATATTTGCAAGCGGAAGAAGGATAGAAATGGAGCTGTATTCTGCTACAAGAAATCAAACAAATCCAAAGCTAGGCGGCTGTTTTACCTCAGTTTACACAAATGAGAATAACTACTATTTCTGACGTATTTCTTTAGTATTAGACCTTATCGGTCAGACGAAATATTTTTTAACTTTAATTAACAAACCTCGCAACTATTCCAAGTCAGCGGCTGTGTTTGCGCACCAACTCCGCCAGCGCGGCAGCCAATTCAGGATGCTTGTCTTCCAATTTTGCCGCCGCCGCATCAAAACTCTCCAATGCCGCCCCGCTCAAATGCAGGCTGTTGACTTTGGGTTGTGCCGGCGGCTTCGGCACGACTTTGACCGCCACATCCCGAATCCCCGCGTTCAATTCCTGAAGCTGCGGCACAAGCGCGGGCAATATCATTTTCAGGCGCGAAGCCGCCATACCGTTTGCCGCCAGCAACACCAACCTGCCCTCTTCGATGCAGGCAGTTTGAAAGTGCGGGTGCAGGTTTGCCGGCAGGATGCGTTTGACTGCCGCATCCAGCCTGCGCCATTGTTGCGACTGCTGCAACAAACCGGCCAACCGCGCATCCCGCTTGCCCAATTGTTCCAAATTCATATGTTTCAGACGACCTTTTCAAAGTGTACGGTTGTATTATCAAGATTGAAATCCGGTAAAACTGCCTTTATTTCAAACGGCATGACTGCCTTGCCGCGAGGCTTGTGTTAAAATCCCCGTTTCGCCATTATTTTATATCAGGCGCAGGAACTATTTCATGCTGACAAACATTGCTAAGAAAATCTTCGGCAGCCGCAATGACCGGCTGCTCAAACAATACCGTAAATCCGTTGCCAAAATCAACGCACTCGAAGAACAAATGAAAGCCTTGAGCGATGCGGATTTACAGGCTAAAACAGCCGAATTCAAACAACGTCTTGCCAACGGTCAGACTTTGGACGACATCTTGGTCGAAGCCTTCGCCGTCTGCCGTGAAGCGTCCCGCCGCGTACTCGGTATGCGCCACTTTGACGTACAGCTTATCGGCGGTATGGTGTTGCACGAAGGTAAAATCGCCGAAATGCGTACCGGTGAAGGTAAAACCTTGGTCGCTACGCTTGCCGTCTATCTCAACGCCCTGTCCGGCAAAGGCGTACACGTCGTTACCGTCAACGACTATCTTGCCTCGCGCGACGCGGGCATCATGGCACCGCTCTACAACTTCCTCGGCTTAACCGTCGGCGTCATCATCGCCGATATGCAGCCGTTTGACCGTCAAAACGCCTACGGCTCCGACATTACCTACGGTACCAACAACGAATTCGGCTTCGACTACCTGCGCGACAATATGGTAACCGACCAATACGACAAAGTTCAGCGCGAATTGAATTTTGCCGTAGTGGACGAAGTGGACTCCATTCTGATTGACGAAGCGCGCACCCCGCTGATTATCTCCGGTCAGGCGGATGACAATATCCAGCTGTACCAAATCATGAACAGCCTTCCTGCGCACCTCATCCGCCAAGAAACCGAAGAAGGCGAAGGCGATTACTGGGTTGATGAAAAAGCACACCAAGTCATCTTGAGCGAAGCGGGTCACGAACACGCCGAGCAAATCCTGATTCAAATGGGTTTGCTGCAAGAAAACGACTCCCTCTACTCCGCCGCCAACATCGCCCTGATGCACCACCTCATGGCAGCATTACGCGCGCATACGTTATTCCATAAAGACCAACACTACGTCATCCAAGACGGCGAAATTGTCATCGTGGATGAATTTACAGGTCGTCTGATGTCCGGCCGCCGCTGGTCCGAAGGCCTGCACCAAGCCGTCGAAGCCAAAGAAGGCGTGGAAATCAAACGCGAAAACCAAACCCTCGCCTCCATCACCTTCCAAAACTACTTCCGCCTGTACACCAAACTCTCCGGCATGACCGGTACCGCCGATACCGAAGCTTTCGAGTTCCAAAGCATCTACAACCTCGAAACCGTCATCATCCCGACCAACCGCCCCGTACAGCGTAAAGACTTCAACGACCAGATTTTCCGTTCTGCCGAAGAAAAATTCGAAGCCGTCGTCAAAGACATCGAAGAATGCCACAAACGCGGACAACCCGTCCTCGTCGGTACCACCAGCATCGAAAACTCCGAGCTGGTTTCCCGTCTTCTGCAAAAAGCCGGACTGCCGCACAACGTCCTCAACGCCAAAGAACACGAACGCGAAGCCCTGATTGTCGCCCAAGCCGGTAAAGTCGGCGCCATTACCGTCGCCACCAACATGGCGGGCCGCGGTACCGACATCGTCCTTGGCGGCAACCTCAAGCACCAAATCGAAGCCATCCAGTCCAACGAAAACCTGAGCGACGAAGAAAAAACCGCACAAATCGCCGCTCTTGAAAACGGCTGGCAGGCAGAACACGACCAAGTGGTCGCCGCAGGCGGTCTGCACATCATCGGTACCGAACGCCACGAAAGCCGCCGTATCGACAACCAATTGCGCGGACGCGCAGGCCGTCAGGGTGACCCCGGCTCCAGCCGCTTCTACCTCTCGTTTGAAGACCCGCTGCTGCGCCTCTTCGCACTCGACCGCGCCGCCGCCATCCTCAACCGCCTTGCGCCGGAACGCGGCGTCGCTATCGAACACGGCATGTTGACCCGTCAAATCGAAGGCGCGCAACGCAAAGTCGAAGGCCGCAACTTCGACATGCGTAAACAAGTATTGGAATACGATGACGTTGCCAACGACCAACGTAAAGTCATCTACCACCAACGCAACGAAATCCTCAACAGCAAAGACGTCAGCGACCTGACCAAACGCATCCGCGAAGAAGTCATCAGTGATTTGGTCGATTTGTACATACCGCCCGACAGCATGGAAGAGCAATGGGACATCCCTGGGCTCGAAAGCCAGCTTGCCGCCGAGTTCCGTCTGCACGAAGACATACAAGCATGGCTCAAAGCAGACACCACTTTGGACAATCAAGACATCAAAGAGCGTCTGATTAAACGCGTGGAAGAAGAATACGCGGCCAAAGTCGAGCTGGTCGGTAAAAAACCGATGGCGGATTTCGAACGCAACGTTATGCTGCAAGTCATCGACCTGCAATGGCGCGAACACCTTGCCGCCATGGACTACCTGCGCCAAGGCATCCACCTGCGCAGCTATGCGCAAAAAAATCCGAAACAGGAATACAAACGCGAAGCTTTCGCCATGTTTGAAAACCTGTGGCGCGGCATCAAGCATCAAACCGCTTCCCTCTTGGCCTCCGTCCAAATCGAGCGCAATACCGATGTAGAAGAAATTGCCGAACCTACTCCCGTCGGCATCCAAACCATCCACTCTGAAGCGCCCGACATGGAAGAATTGCTCGGCCAATCCCAAACCGATTTGGTTACCGAAGCGTTCGACCCCGACGGAACGGACTTCAGCCCCGAAGCGCTTACCGCCCAAGGCCGTATCGTCCACCGCAACGACCCCTGCCCTTGCGGCAGTGGCTTGAAATACAAACAATGCCACGGCAAGCTAAGCTGATGACAGCTTAAACAAAAGGTCGTCTGAAACCTCGAAAGGCTTTCAGACGACCTTTTTCATCACACAAGTTACAGAACCGGGCCGACATAAAAAAATACCATCGTGATTAAATTGTCAGGCGGTCACGATACGGTATAATCCCTAAATCTGCTTCGTACAGCATCATCAAACGCTTATGGACAATACTCAAATTCCTCAAAATTCGCAACGCAATTCGTTGCGCCGCAACAGTATCTACCTGCTACCCAACTCCTTCACCATCGCCGCCCTATTCTGCGCCTTCTTCGCCATCACCCAATCCATGCACGGGCGTTATGAGACGGCAGCGATTGCAGTATTCCTCTCCATGCTGCTCGACGGCATGGACGGTCGCGTGGCACGGCTGACCAACAGCCAAAGCGCGTTCGGCGAACAGCTCGACAGCCTTGCCGACATGGTCAGTTTCGGCGTCGCGCCCGCCTTGATTGTCTATAAATGGCAGCTTTGGCAGTTCGGCAAAATCGGTTATTCCGTCGCCTTCATCTACTGCGCCTGCGCCGCTCTGCGCCTCGCCCTCTTCAATACACTCATCGGCAAAGTCGATAAACGCTGGTTCATCGGCGTTCCCAGTCCGACTGCCGCCGCGCTGATTGTCGGTCTGATTTGGGTCAACCACAGCGTCGAACGTTTCCCCGGCGTACAGTGGTGGGCATTGGGCATCACGCTTTTCGCCGGCATTTCCATGATTGTCCAAATCCCGTTTTGGAGCTTTAAAGAAATCAACATCCGCCGCCAAGTTCCCTTTATGGGCATGGTACTTGCCGTGTTGATCTTCCTCTTAGTCACATGGAAGCCTGCCCTCGTCTTATTCCTCTTCTTCTTAGGATACAGCCTCTCCGGCTACATCATGGCGGTATGGCGTTGGTTGAAAAAACGCCGTAAAACCAAAAAGGTCGTCTGAAAAATGTGGACTTGGGATATTATCCTTTCCCTGCTCGCCGTCGGAAGCGCGGCGGGCTTTATTGCGGGGTTGTTCGGCGTAGGCGGCGGCACATTGATTGTCCCCGTCGTATTGTGGACGCTGCAACTGCAAGGCATCAGCAGTCACCCCTACGCCCAACATCTCGCCATCGGCACATCCTTCGCCGTCATGGTATTCACCACCTTCTCCAGCATGTACGCGCAGCACAAAAAAAGCGCCATCGACTGGCAGACCGTCCGCCGTATGACCCCCTCCATGATATTCGGCGTACTGGTCGGCGCGGTCACCGCCAAATACATGCCTACCCGCGCCCTGCAAATCTTCTTTATCGTATTCCTGACCCTTATCGCCCTCAAAACCCTGACCGACTCCAAACCCAAAGCCTCGCGCCACCTGCCCGCCCTACCCGGCCTGAGCGCGGTCGGCACATTGTTCGGCGCAGCTTCGAGCTGGGTCGGCATCGGCGGCGGTTCACTGTCCGTCCCCTTCCTGATGTATTGCAACTTCCCCGCCCACCGCGCCATCGGCACATCCTCCGGCCTCGCCTGGCCGATTGCGCTTGCAGGTACCATCGGTTATCTCTTTACCGGCTGGAACATCCCCAACCTACCCCATGGCTCCGGCGGCTTCCTCTATCTGCCCGCAGTCGCCATCCTAAGCATCGCGACCATGATTTTTGCCCCGCTCGGCGTCAAAACCGCGCACAAACTTCCCGCCCGCCAACTCAAAATCTCCTTCGGCATCATGCTGCTGCTGATTGCCGTCAAAATGGCTTGGAACCTTATCCGCTGATCATGATGGCGAAACACCGTATAGTGAAATCCTCCCTACCCTTTGACTGTATGCCCTTCCTGAAAAACGTTTAATCTTTCCTCAAGGCAAACCTGACGGTTTATTTGTCTATAACGACAAGCACTCATAAAATTCCAGTCAACACAAAAAGGTCGTCTGAAACCCGAATCCGGATTTCAGACGACCTTTTTTCTACATCACTAAACAATGTTCAGCAGGCAATCAATAGAAACCTTCACGCTCTTCGCGGGTGGAGATGTAAATGTTTTTCACCTGCGTATAAGCGGCGAGCATCATTTTGTGGGTTTCGCGGCCGATGCCTGAAGTTTTGTAGCCGCCGAACGGTGCGCCTGCGGGCAGGCGGTTGTAGCAGTTCACCCAAACGCGACCGGTTTCCAGTGCATTGGAAACGCGCAGGCAGCGGTTGATGTCGGTACTCCATACTGCACCGCCCAAGCCGTATTCGCTGTCGTTGGCCATTTTGATGACTTCTTCTTCGGTTTTGAATTTAATCACGGTAGCAACCGGGCCGAAGATTTCTTCTTGGGCGACACGGGCGCTGTTGCTGCCGGCTTCGATCAAGGTCGGCTCGACAAATTCGCCTTTGCCCAACTCGCCTTCGATTTTCTTACCGCCGGTGATGATGCGGCAGCCTTCCTGTTCGCCGATTTTGACGTATTTCAAAATGGTTTCAAGCTGACCGGCGTTGACTTGCGAACCCATTTGGGTGTCGTCTTCCCAAGGTAAGCCGACTTTGATTTTTTTGAATTCTTCCGCCAAGGCGTTGACGAATTTGTCGTAAATGCCTTCTTGTACGAAGATGCGCGAACCGGCACAGCACACTTGGCCTTGATTGAACAAAATACCTTTTTGCGCGCCTTCGAGGGCTTTGTCGAACGGCATGTCGTCAAAGAAGATGTTGGCGGATTTGCCGCCCAGCTCCAAGGTAGCGGGAATCAGCATTTCGGCGGCGGCGATGCCGATGTGGCGGCCGATTTCGGTCGAACCGGTAAAGGCGAGTTTGTTGAAGCCTTTGTGGCGCAGCATGTATTCGCCGGATTTAGAACCGCGTCCGGTGATGATGTTCAACACGCCTTTAGGCAGCAAGTGGTTGATTTTTTGTGCGAACGACAACAGGCTCAGCGAAGTGCTGGAAGACGGGTGGATAACGATGGTACAGCCTGCGGCGAGTGCGGGGGCGATTTTCCACGCCGCCATCAGGAAGGGGAAGTTCCACGGAATAATCTGACCGACTACGCCGATGGGTTCGCGCAGGACGATAGACAGGTCTTCGGAGTCAAGCTGGGTGGCAGTGCCTTCTTCGCCGCGGATCACGCTGGCGAAGTAGCGGAAATGGTCGGAAGCCAACGGGATGTCGGCGGCGCGGGTTTCGCGGATGGGTTTGCCGTTGTCCAGTGTTTCCTGCAAGGCGAACAATTCCAAGTTGTCATCAATCACATCGGCGATTTTGTTTAGTATGGCGGCGCGTTCGGTGGTGGTGGTTTTGCGCCATGTTTTGAACGCTTCTTGCGCAGCGGCGACGGCGGCATCCACATCGGCGTCGGTCGCGTCGGTGAATTTCGCCAATACTTCGCCGTTGGCAGGATTGTACGAATCCAAAAGCGCGCCGGGTTTCGTCCACACGCCGTTAATCAAAAGGCCGTACTCTTTATCAAACACATTTAAATCTTTTGCCATGATGCTGTCTCCTTAGTTGTCTTTCTTAGGTTTTGGACGTTCCTCAAACGTCATCTGAAAACAGGATAATATTTTTTCTCTTTCAGTTCAAGCACTAAAAATGATAACGTTCTCAAAATTCCAAATATGTAATTTTCTAAAATAGGGAATTTAAGCCGATAAGATTTGACCCCGTATGGGAATGAAGCATGTTTGTTAATATATTTAAATTTTTCAGACAACCTTTTTTACATGATATGTGTAAGAATTTTTCAGCGGCTTGGTGGGTATATTTTCAGGTAGGTAAGATGTTATGGTATAACATTTTATTCCTTATTTTTCAAAAAGATAGGGTGTTGACACGGCGAAATGAAGGGGAGTATTCTCGTTTACAGGGGGTTTACCTCCTACCCGACCTTTTACGGATTTCTTACGAATGCCAAGGAGAACACCATGAAGATGCAAGCAGTTGTTGTGAATCAAAATGTAGCAGGCGATGTAGAAGTTGTAGAACGCGAAGTGCGCCCGTTGGAATACGGCGAGGCGTTGGTTGAAGTCGAATATTGCGGCGTGTGCCATACCGACTTGCACGTTGCGGCAGGCGATTACGGTGAAAAACCGGGACGCGTGTTGGGACACGAAGGCATCGGTATCGTCAAAGAAGTCGCTCCGGGCGCGAACGCTCTGAAAGTCGGCGACCGCGTCAGCATCGCATGGTTGTTCCAAAGCTGCGGTTCGTGCGAATACTGTAATACCGGCCGCGAAACCTTGTGCCGTTCCGTATTGAACGCAGGTTACACCGCCGACGGCGGTATGGCGACCCACTGTATCGTCGATGCAGACTACGCCGTCAAAGTACCTGACGGACTTGATCCCGCACAAGCCTCCAGCATTACCTGCGCCGGCGTTACCACTTACAAAGGCGTGAAAGTTTCCGGCGTGCGTCCGGGACAATGGATTGCCGTTTACGGCGCGGGCGGTTTGGGCAACTTGGGTGTCCAATACGCGAAAAAAGTATTCGGCGCACACGTTGTCGCCATCGACATCAACGATGAAAAACTGGCATTCGCTAAAGAAAGCGGCGCAGATTTAGTCATCAACGCCGCCAAAGAAGACGCTGCTAAAGTGATTCAGGAAAAAACCGGCGGTGCACACGCAGCCGTTGTCACCGCCGTATCCGCCGCCGCGTTCAATTCTGCCGTGGACTGCGTCCGTGCAGGCGGTCGCGTCGTCGCCATCGGTCTGCCGCCCGAATCTATGGACTTGTCCATCCCTCGTCTGGTCTTGGACGGCATCGAAGTGGTCGGCTCACTGGTCGGTACGCGCAAAGACTTGGAAGAAGCCTTCCAATTCGGCGCGGAAGGCTTGGTCGTACCGAAAGTCCAACTGCGCGCCTTGGACGAAGCTCCGGCAATTTTCCAAGAAATGCGCGAAGGCAAAATCACCGGCCGCATGGTTATCGACATGAAAAAAGAATGCGGCTGCGGACATCATTGATTTGATGCAGGCAGTTGAATGAAAAGGTCGTCTGAAACCTTTTTTGGGGTTTCAGACGACCTTTTGTTTGATTTGAACCATCGCGGATTCACGCTCTCAGGGGCAACCTGCGCGGCCGAATGATTTCATGCCGAAAAGGCGCAGGATGGCGATATCTGATTTGACGTTGCCGCTTTTATAACCAACGGCGGACGCGGCGGCAGTACGCTTCGTACTCGGCACCGAATTTCCGCGCCAAAACGCGTTCTTCGGGCATGATTTGAAAACGCGTCATATAGGCGGCAAATACCGCCAAAAAAAGCCACGGCAACGGATGCGCCAAGTGTCCCGCCCATGCCGCCAGCCAGAAGCCCATGCCCGCATACATCGGGTTGCGGCTGAAACGGTACACGCCGTCTGAAACGAAGTGTTCGGTTTGTTCGGGATTGAACGGGCTGACGGTCGTGCGCACACGGCGAAACGCCCACACACCTGATACGCCCAACGCCGTCCCAAACGCTATCAAAACAACCGACAGCAATATAGGAAAGCGCGGCAGTATGCCTGCCAGCGCGGATACTTGCGCAGAGGCATACATCAGCAATGCGCAGATAAAACATATCGCCGGCGGCGGGATTTTGGTTTCTAAATTCATATTATTGTCTTTATAAAACAGATACAGTGACGTTTTCAGACGACCTCTTGCCGTCATCCCCAAGTTCAAATCCAATCAAAACGATTCATCCGCCCGCAGATAACGCCATTTGCCGGGCGGCAGTTTGCCCAGTTTGACTTTACCCATCCGAATCCGCTTCAGTCCGACGACGCGCAAACCGACAAGTTCGCACATACGGCGGATTTGCCGCTTTTTGCCTTGTTTCAACACGAAACGCAGCTGGTCTTCGTTTTGCCATTCTACTTTGGCGGGGCGCAGTTTCTCGCCGTCCAAACTTAATCCGTGGTTGAGCAAGGCAAGTCCTTTTTCGTCCAATTTGCCGCGCACGCGCACCAGATATTCTTTTTCACTGCCGCTGTTTTCGCCGATAAGCTGCTTGGCGATGCGGCCGTCCTGCGTCAACACCAGCAACCCGACGGAATCGATGTCCAGCCGACCGGCGGGCGCCAAGCCGAATTTGTGTTTTTCGCTGAACGGAATGCGGCTGTCGTCGCCTTCCCAATGGTTGTCGGCGGTAATCAGCTCGGCGGCGGATTTGTAGCCTTTTTCCGCCTGCGCGCTGACGTAGCCGACGGGCTTGTTGAGCAGGATGGTGACGCGCTCCGCCTGTTTTTCATGCGCCTGCCGGTTGAGGTCGATGCGATCGCATTCGGTTACTTTCTGACCGAGTACGGCGGTTTGCCCGTTGACCTTGACCCAGCCTTGCTCGATGTAGCTATCCGCCTCGCGGCGCGAGCATAAGCCCAATTGCGCCATACGCTTGGAAAGGCGCATGGTTTCGTTTGAATCGTGTTCCATAATGGTTTGCCTGAAAAGAATGAATCAGATTATAAAGCCAAACCGTCATTTTCCCTACCGACATTATCGACATACCGCCCATCTTACGGACGCGCGAAACGCCCGCCCATGTCGGATAAATACCGCCAAGCCCGTTTTATGACAAAGGTCGTCTGAATAAACTATACTTTCAGACGACCTTTTTCAAACACGGAGCTTATTATTTATGTCCATCCGTTTGACCACGCTATCCCTAATCCTTGCCGTCGCAGCCTGCACGCCTACCGCGTCCCCATCGGCAGAAACTTCGCCAACCGTTACCAAAACCGCCATCGACACCGCCTACTGGACCGAACAGCCCTATTGCAGCGGC
>NZ_KV794943.1:0-11420 GCF_001808875.1 Neisseria sp. HMSC064E01 | reverse complement strand
CGCCTGCCGTCCAAACGCCGTCATGGCAGTACATCTATTGATTACAACGGCTGGAACGTGATGGTTATGTTTGATGACTGGGATAGGAATTTTAAGAATATTAATAGGTTTAAACGTAGTGGACAATTTGGAACCGATATTGTCGTCGACACCCGTACTCTAATTCCGGGACAGGCGATGATGCAGGTAATACGCAGCAACTTTCTTTGGGAACATAGTATTACAATTAAAGAAAAAGGCATGCCCTACGAAGCCTATTTATATTTCAAACTGGATAATAATGACGCCTATATCGTACGCAGCTATTTCTATATCCCTGCTGAAAACGGTAAAGCCCCTGCCAACTGGGAAGCCCAAGAGAAAGAAGCAATCAACACCATTGAGAAAAAATTCCGTCAAGATTTCATCAACAGTTTGAAGACAAGACAGGAGTTTGAAGTGCCAAATAAACACGGCATCTGCCTGATAGGCGGTTTTATTGCCGATGACGGCAAAAAACCGTTTGAAGTCCATAGCACCGTCGAATTTGACAAACAACGCGATATGAGTTTGGAAATCATACACGGCGACGTGCTGGAGACAGGTGCGCCAACGCTGATAGACCGTAAAGTAAATCTTGGGAAAGGCGCAATGGTTAAAGCCTTAACCCGCACCATCCGCCAAGGCAAACGCGACATCAACGGTATGTCGGGAGAGGAAAAGCTGGTGAAATGGGGTGGCAACAAATATATGTTCTTTTGGGAACGCGACGGCGGCGACCCGCGCATCATGATGCAGTTCGGCGCGGAGAAGAAAGACGGGACAAAGCGAAGCGAAGCTGAAGTGCTGGCGATTTGGGATACGGTTTTGCCGACTTTGAAGCCTGTGAAGCAATAGCGATGGAAAAGGTCGTCTGAAAATTTTCAGACGACCTTTTTACTGCAAAGGAAACTTATCCCCCGTTATCTAAATGAAGAAAATCGGGGTAAATATCGTTTGAGATACGCAGCAGAAAAACCTACGCCCTCTTCTTTCCTTTGACGATAGAGAAAAAATCCCGAAGCGGGTCATGCAGACAAATCATGCTTTTTGCCGTGCCAACAAAAAACCTGCCGTTTTCGGCAGGTTTTTTTATCGGATGACTCGCTGTATTACAGGCCGCTCAGACGGGCGGTGTCGTGTGCAATCATCAATTCTTCGTTGGTCGGGATAACAACGGCGACGGCTGCGCTGTCGGCAGTCGTGATCACGCCTGCGGTACCGAAGCGGGCTTTCAGGTTGGCTTCGTGGTCGGCTTTCAGACCGAGGAAGCCCAAGTAGCCCAGTACGCGCTCGCGAATGATGTCGGAGTTTTCGCCGATACCGCCGGTGAAGACAAGTGCGTCCAAACCGCCGGCTGCGACGGCCATGCTGCCGATGTATTTGGCGAGGCGGTAGATGAAGATTTCCAGAGCCAGTTTGGCACCTGCATGGCCGTTGGCGGCTTCTTCTTCGATGGTACGGCAGTCATTGGACAAACCTGAAATACCGAGCAGACCTGATTTTTTGTTCAGCATGTCAGTGATTTGGGCGATGGTCATGTTGGCATTTTCAGCCAAGAAGCTGAAAACTGAAGGGTCGATATCGCCGCTGCGCGTACCCATGACCAAACCTTCCAGCGGAGTCAGACCCATGCTGGTGTCTTTACATTCGCCGTTGGCAACTGCGGCGATAGATGCGCCGTTACCCAAGTGGGCAATCACCATGCGCAGGTCTTTTTTGTCTTTGCCGAGGAAACGGGCGGTTTCATCGGAAACGTAGCGGTAGCTGGTACCGTGCGCGCCGTAACGACGCAAGCCGTATTTTTCATACAGTTCATGCGGAATAGCGTAGGTGTAGGCATGTTCCGGCATGGTTTGGTGGAAGGCAGTGTCGAATACGACAACGTTAGGCAGACCTTTGAAAATGCTTTGTGCGGCACGCAGACCCAAGAGATGCGCGGGGTTGTGCAGAGGAGCGAGCGGAATACATTTTTCGATGCCGGCGATGACTTCGTCGTCAACGAGGATGGATTCGCTGTACAGTTCGCCGCCGCTGACGACGCGGTGGCCGATAGCACCGATGCGGCTGTCGAGACCGTGGGCTTTGAGTTCTTCCATCAGGGCTTCAACTGCGCCGGTGTGGTCGGGTTTGGCAGACAGGTCGACTTTGTGTTTTTCGCCGTTTACTTTGAACGTGATGTAAGCGTCGGGCAGGTTGAGTTTTTCGGCAAGGCAGCTGAGCAGGACTTCGCCGCTGTCGTTATCCAGCACGGCGCCTTTGAGGGATGAGCTGCCGCAGTTCAAAACTAAGATAAGTTTTTGGGTCATTTGTTGTGGCTCCTGAAGGTTTCAGACGACCTGTGTGGGCAGTATCGGCAATCTGTTCTTTGTCGTCGATATCCCGCCAAAAATCTCCCGCAGGCATAGTGGATGCGCTTGAGGGCGGTGCCGGGCGTTTGCGCGGTCGGCCGTATTGATTTGGTGGCGTAAAATCTATGAAAGAAAAAATTATCGTTACATTCGGAATGGCGGCAACTTTATGAATGTTGCTTTCCGTGTGGTTTCTGCCGCCGCTGATTCGGCGGGGTCGTCTGAAATCGGTTGATGAATGTAAACCGCGCTATTCTAGCAAAAAACGGGTTCGGCTGCTTGGCTTAATGTTTGACCTGGAACAGGCTGGAGATGATAAAGGAAGATATTGATGTTTAAAGGGAAACGGTTTGTTTTCAGACGACCTGTCGAACGCGGGGGCGTAAAGCCCTTTGCAGGGGCGTGTCAAACTGTTACATTTAGACAGTTTTTGTATTCACTATGTCGTCTGAAAACAGCGGCAGCCTTTTAAGATTCTTTGATATGCACTATTTCAGTATCCATACGCAACAAGGCGCCCATGTGGGCTTTTTCATCATGCTGCCGGATGATGAATCCGAAACGCAGCCGCAGAGCGGGCGTTTCGCCGTCAAGCTGCAAAGTGAAGAAGGCGCGGCGGCGGAGGTTTTGGCGCCTTTCGGGCAAACCGAGATTCCGCAATATTGGCGCGTCGTGAAAGACCGTATCGAGCTGTTTTTTGACGACGCCCCCGTCGGCTCGCTGCGCAACGAATATCTGACCGTATCGGGACAGACTTTTGTCTTAACCGATTTGACCGGAGCGATGTGATGGAAAGTATGTTTATCTTAGTGCCCATCAGCATTATTTTGGCGTTTGCCATCGGCTATTTTTTCTGGTGGTCGGGCAAAAACGGACAGTTTGACGACCTCGAAGGTCCGGCACACCGCATTCTGATGGACGACGATTCCACCGACAAGCTGCTTGAAAACGAAATAGAAAAAGAAGAACAAGAATCCGAAAAATGAGCCTCAAAAAAGACAATCTGAATTTCCCGACCAGCCGCCGTTTCGCCCCACTATTCGGCACGCAGTTTCTGGGCGCGTTCAACGACAATATGTTCAAAACCGCGCTGTTTGTGATGATCAGCTTCTACGGTTTGGGCAAAAACAACTTCCTGCCCGCCAGCCAAATGCTGAACTTGGGCGCGTTGCTGTTTATCCTGCCCTATTTCCTGTTTTCCGCGCTGTCAGGACAACTGAGCACCAAATTCGACAAAGCCGTCTTGGCGCGATGGATCAAAGTATTGGAAATCGTCATCATGGCGGTGGCGGCGTTCGGCTTCTATATCCAGTCCGCCCCGCTACTCTTGATCTGCCTGTTTTGCATGGGCGCGCAATCGACGTTGTTCGGCCCGCTGAAATACGCCATCCTGCCCGATTATCTCAACGACAAAGAGCTGATTATGGGCAACAGCCTGATCGAATCGGGAACGTTCATCGCCATTTTGTTCGGTCAAATTTTAGGCACATCCGTCGCAGGCCTGCCACCCTCCGTCGTCGGCATCTTAGTATTGCTCGTCGCCATAGGCGGTACGCTGACCAGCCTCTTCATGCCTAACGTCCCCGCCAAAGCCCCCAACACCAAAATCGAATGGAACATCGTCAAAGGCACGCACGCGCTCCTGCGCGAAACTGCGCAATATGATGCAGTTTTCACTTCCATCATCGGCATTTCATGGTTTTGGTTTATCGGCTCGGTTTACACCACCCAACTGCCGACCTTCACGCAAATCCATTTGGGCGGCAACGACAGCGTCTTCAACCTCATGCTCGCCCTATTCTCCATCGGCATCGCCGCCGGCTCGGTATTATGCGCCAAACTCAGCCACGAACGCCTGCTCTTGGGCTTGGTAACCGTCGGCACGACGGGTTTGACCGTATTCGGCTTGATTTTGGTATGGCTGACCCAAGGGCAACGCTTTACCGAACTCAACGGCATCACCTGGTTCCTGTCGCAAGGCATGGCCTATCCCGTCATGCTCGTCATGACGCTGATCGGCTTCTTCGGCGGCTTCTTCTCCGTCCCGCTCTACACTTGGCTGCAAACCGCCAGCAGCGAATCCTTCCGCGCCCACGCCGTCGCCGCCAACAACATTATCAATGGCGTGTTCATGGTATCGGCTGCCATTTTAAGCGCGGTACTCTTGATGCTGTTCGACAGCATTTCCCTGCTTTACCTGATCGTCGCCATCGGCAATATCCCCTTGATTGTTTACCTGATCCAGCGCGAACCCCGTTTCTTAAACGATATGGGCAAGATATTTCACAATATCGGCAAACAGTAAGCCTAAACTTAAAAAAAGGGCGTCTGAAAACGGAAATTCCATTTTCAGACGACCTTTTTGTTGTTCTTGAATCCGTCCAAAGCGGTCGGTATTCAATTATGAAGTCAGCGCCGCTTTGAGGATTTTATTGACTTCGCCCATATCGGCTTTGCCTGCCAACTGGGTTTTCAACACGCCCATGGCTTTGCCCATGTCAGCCATTCCGGAAGCCCCGATCATGGCGATTACGGTTTCCACAGCAGTGCGGATTTCTTCGGCAGACATCATTTGCGGGAGGTAGCGGTGCAGGATTTCGCTTTCGGCATTTTCTTTGTCCGCCAAGTCCTGACGGCCTGCTTCGGTATAGATGTTGGCGCTGTCTTTGCGCTGTTTGACCATTTTGGTGATGATGGCGATCACTTTGCCGTCATCGGCTTCGGTGCGCTCGTCCACTTCGAATTGCTTGATGGCGGCATTGATGAGGCGGATAGTGCTTAACGTAGTTTGATCTTTAGCACGCATCGCGGTTTTCATGTCTTCGGTTAATTGTGCTTTCAGGCTCATGGGATGACTTTCAGGAAAAGATGGAAGATGGTATTGCACATACTGCCTTAGAGGATTTTCTATTTTTCAGACGACCTATTATCCTAGGGGCTGTCGACATTTAATTTTCCAAGTGGATTTTTGTTCACAAAGCGGAAGATTCAAGGCGGAAACCGCAACAAGGTTGGACACCTTGTGAGGATTTCCAACGCAGAAGATACCGCTTGGGGGATAAAAAGACACGGAAACTATTGAATGTCGACAGCTCCTAAAGGTCGTCTGAAAAACAAAACACACCGCAGGTTAAGCCTTGCGGTGTGTTTCGGCATCACAGGCAGACCTGCAATTGATGTTTAGTACATTTTAGGAGGCAGTTGTTGGCTGCGCAGGCGTTTTTGCAGGCGTTTTACGGCTGCGGCTTTTTTGCGTTTGCGCTCGGTAGTTGGTTTTTCGTAAGCTTCACGGGCGCGCAGCTCAGTCAACAGACCGGTTTTTTCTACGGCACGTTTGAAACGGCGCATGGCTACTTCGAAGGGTTCGTTCTCTTTAACGCGGATTGCAGGCATTTTATTTCCTTTAAATTGAATTCTGGTTTCAAACCGCCGAAAGGGATAAAGGTAAAAATGGGCGGTTTGTAAATAAAGTGGTGTCTGTATCTCGGGTGTCTTGCGACCGGCGGGATACGCGCCGTGATGTAAACATCACCTCCTAACAAGTCGGCTTTGAGCCGGATATGCCGTCGATGCGGCTGCAAATGAATTGCGGGATTATCTTTGATTGCGTCGTTTCTGTCAAGTTTGAAGGTCGTCTGAAAACCTTGATGAGTGGCGGTTTTCAGACGACCTTTGTAGCATTCGCGCATCCTGCCGATTTTGTTTTTGATTTTAAGAAAGACTTAAACCCTATCAGGCGGCAAAACGGTATCGGCTTTACCGCCCTTCTTCCCTAGCTTCGAACCACTTTGCGCACTTGGGGAATGGCGTGCAGGTTGTGAATAATTTGGTTAATCTGCGCCAAGTCCTTCACTTTGATGATGAACTTGAATTCGACGAATCCTTCCGTACCTGCCAGCGCTTTGTTAGGGGTTTCGACGGATTCGATGTCCGCGCCGGAGTTGGAGATGGCTTGCGCCATAAGGGCAAGCAGGCCGTGGGAGTCTTCGGACTGGATGCTGAGTCCGGTGCGGTAGGTGTGGCTGCCTATGCCTTCCCAGTTCGCGTCAAGCTGCTGCTCGGGATCGGATTTGAGCAGGGTCGGACAGGTATCGCGGTGGATAATCATGCCTTTGTCTTTGACCAAAAGGGCGCGGACGGAATCGCCCGGGACGGGGTGGCAACATTCGGCAAAATGGATGCGGCCGGTTTCTTGGTCGTTGACTTTGATGGGGCTGAGTTTGACTTCGCTGCCGAAGTGCTGCCCTGCCAGTTCGGCGATGTGCATGGCGACGTACACGGGCAGTGTGTGTCCCATGCCGACGTTGTAGAGGACTTCTTCAAACGAGGTTTGTTTGTCGTTGAGATCGGCGAGGTATTTTTCTTTGAGGTCGTCTGAAAGCAATACGTCTTTGGGCAACAGGCTGGACAGGGCTTTTTGCAGCAGGTTTTCGCCAAGAATGATGGCATCGTGGCGGTTGAGGTTTTTGACGTATTGGCGGATGGCGCTGCGCGCGCGGCTGGAAACGGTGAAATTCAGCCATGCCGGATTGGGCTTGGCGTGTTCGGACGTGATGATTTCGACGGAATCGCCCGTTTTGAGTTTGGTACGCAGGGGCATCATGGTGTTGTTGATGCGGGCGGCGACGGTTTTGTGTCCGATGTCGGTGTGGACGGCGTAGGCAAAGTCTATGGGCGTTGAGCCTTTGGGTAAGGTGAGGATTTTGCCTTTGGGTGTCAGGATATAGACTTCGTTGGGGAACAGGTCGACTTTGACGTGTTCGAGGAACTCGATGGCGTTCGCGCTGCTGGCTTGCAAATCAAGGATGTTTTTGAGCCATTGGTTGGTATGGAGGACGGCTTGATCGACGGTGTTTTCGCCGGATTTGTATATCCAGTGTCCGGCGATGCCGCCTTCGGCTACGGCGTCCATTTCGCGCGTGCGGATTTGAACTTCAATGGGCAATCCGTAAGGACCGACCAAAGTTGTGTGCAGGCTTTGGTAGCCGTTGCTTTTCGGGATGGCGATATAATCTTTGAAACGTCCGGGCTTGGGCTGATAGAGATTGTGCAGCGCGCCAAGGGCGGCGTAACACGCGGGAATGCTGTTGACGATGACGCGGAAGCCGTAAATGTCCATGACTTCGGCAAAGCGCAATTTTTTCGCCAACATTTTTTGATGGATGCTGTACAGGTTTTTTTCCCGGCCTTTGATTTTGGCTTCGATGTTCACACCGACCAAACGCTGGCTGAAAGCACGCAGAACCTTGCCGACGACGTCGCGGCGGTTTTTGCGGCTGTTGTCCATCGCTTTTTTAAGGGTTTCGTAGCGGTTCGGGTGGAGGTTTTGAAACGATAAATCCTGAAGCTCTTGATAGGCGTTGTTCAAACCTAGGCGGTTGGCGATTTGGGCGTAGATTTCGAGGGTTTCTTTGGCGATTCGGCGGCGTTTGTCGGGACGCATGGAGCCGAGCGTGCGCATATTGTGCAGGCGGTCGGCAAGTTTGACGACGATCACGCGCACGTCTTTGGTCATGGCGAGGATGAGCTTGCGGAAACTTTCCGCCTGATGCTCGGCATGATCTTCAAATTTGAGTTTTTCGAGTTTGGAAAGTCCGTCCACCATCTCGGAGATGGTTTCGCCGAATTCTGCCGCCATTTCGATTTTGGATACGCCCGTGTCTTCGAGTACGTCGTGCATTACGCCCGCGCACAAGCCTTGAATGTCCATGTGCCACAACGCAAGCTGCGTGGCGACGGCAAGGGGGTGGGTAATGTAGGGTTCGCCGCTTTTACGGGTTTGTCCGTCATGGGCGTGAAAGGCGTAGGCGACGGCTTTTTCAAGCTCGGCCTGTTCGGATGGGCTGAGATAGGAGGCGGTGCGGAACAAAAGTTCGCGGGCTTCGGCAGTCAGCGCATCGTAGGGGGCAGTGGGCTGGGGGGCGGGCATTTCAGACGGCCTTTGGTGTGTGTTTTGTTTTGAGCCGTCAGACTGTATCGGTCGGATGTGTCGCGCCGATACAATCCGCGCGGCGGTTGGGCAGATTTTGCCTGCCGGTATTATTTTTTGCGGGTCAGCAGCTCGGTACCGATTTGACCGGCAGCGATTTCGCGCAGGGCGGTAACGGTCGGCTTGTTGTTGCGGATGTCGTCAACCATAGGGGCGTTGCCGTTTTCAAGCTGGCGCGCGCGGCGGGCGGCGACGAGGGTCAGGTCGAAATGATTGGGGATTTTGCCAGTGCAGTCTTCAGTGGTGATACGGGCCATTTGTTTGCTTTCTTTCTATTAATTTGTGATGGAATGTAAATGCGTATTTTCGCTGTTTTTCAGGAATTTTCCAACAGGTTTGAGATAAATCCTTGCTGGGAAGATTTTTTCAGACGACCTGCTTTGATGATGTGAAGCAAATCGGCTTCCGCCCTATCTAAATCATCGTTGACGACGATATAGTCAAACAGGACGGATTGTTCGATTTCATGACGCGCTTTGGAGAGGCGGGTTTGGATGACTTCTTCACTATCTGTACCGCGTCCGACAAGGCGTTCGGCAAGGATTTCGAACGAAGGCGGCAGGATGAAGATGCTGCTGGCTTCGGGCAGCGATTTGCGCACCTGCGCCGCACCTTGCACATCGATTTCCAAAATCACGTCGTAACCCTCTTCGCTAAGGGAATTGACCCCTGCGATGCTGGTTCCGTAATAATTGCCGAAAACGTTTGCGTGTTCGAGGAAGGCTTTTTGTTCAATTAAGGATTCAAATTCTTCTTTGGGAACAAAATGATAATGCACGCCATGCTGCTCGCCTTCGCGCGGCTGGCGTGTCGTGTGCGATACGGAGACGCGCAAATCGCCGTTGTTTTTCAAAAGACGGGAAACCAGCGTGGTCTTGCCCGTACCGGAAGCGGCGGAGATGATGAAAATATTGCCTTTTTTATGGGGTTTCATGATGTTGGTACCGATGGAATTATCCGCTGATTGTAGCATACGGGACGTGTAATTTCATGTTCAGACGACCTTTACACGCATTACAAAACAGCGCTTTTGCCGACAAATCATTGGCAACCGAGATCAGGCAGGAAACCCACGTCTTTCTAAACTCTTGCTATAATTGCCCGCTATACACAAATAAGCCTGCAAAGACACACCATGAGCCACACTCCGCTACTCGATACCGTCGGCAGCCCGCAAGATTTGCGCCGCCTGGATAAAAAACAGTTGCCCCAAGTCGCCGCCGAGCTGCGGGAGTTTCTGCTGGATTCCGTCGGTCAAACCGGCGGTCATTTCGCCAGCAACTTGGGCGCAGTCGAGCTTACCGTGGCTCTGCACTACGTTTATCACACGCCTGAAGACAAGCTGGTTTGGGACGTCGGTCATCAAAGCTATCCGCACAAAATCCTCACCGGCCGCAAAGATCAGATGCACACCATGCGCCGCTATGGCGGCTTGGCGGGTTTCCCCAAGCGCAGCGAATCCGAATACGATGCTTTCGGCGTAGGACATTCATCCACCTCCATCGGCGCGGCTTTGGGCATGGCGGCGGCAGACAAGCTCTTGGGCAGCGACCGCCGCAGCGTCGCCATTATCGGCGACGGCGCAATGACGGCGGGTCAGGCATTTGAAGCCTTGAACTGCGCAGGCGATATGGACGTGAACCTGCTGGTCATTCTCAACGACAACGAAATGTCAATTTCCCCCAACGTCGGCGCGCTGCCGAAATACCTTGCCAGCAACGTCGTGCGCGATATGCGCGGCGTGTTGAGCACCATCAAGGCGCAATCGAGCAAGGTTTTGGACAAGCTGCCCGGCGCGATGGAGCTTGCCCAAAAAGTCGAGCACAAAATCAAAACGCTGGCGGGCGAAGCCGAACACGTCAAGCAGTCGCTGTCTTTGTTTGAAAACTTCGGTTTCCGCTACACCGGTCCCGTGGACGGCCACAACGTCGAGCATCTGGTTGACGTATTGAAAGATTTGCGCGGCCGCAAAGGCCCGCAACTGCTGCACGTCATCACCAAAAAGGGCAACGGCTACAAACTCGCCGAAAACGACCCCGTCAAATACCACGCCGTAGCCAACCTGCCCAAAGACGTTTCAGACGACCTCAAAACCGCAACGTCGTCTGAAAAAGAAAACAAACCCGCCGCCAAACCGACCTATACGCAAGTGTTCGGCAAATGGCTGTGCGACCAGGCGGCGGCAGATTCCCGATTGGCGGCGATTACCCCCGCAATGCGCGAGGGCAGCGGACTGGTTGAATTTGAACAACAATTCCCCGACCGCTATTTCGATGTCGGCATCGCCGAGCAGCACGCCGTTACCTTTGCCGGCGGCTTGGCTTGCGAAGGCATGAAGCCTGTCGTCGCCATTTATTCTACCTTCCTCCAGCGCGGCTACGACCAACTGGTGCACGACATCGCCCTGCAAAACCTGCCCGTTTTGTTTGCCATCGACCGCGCGGGCATCGTCGGCGCGGACGGCCCGACCCATGCCGGTTTGTACGATTTGAGCTTCCTGCGCTGCGTGCCGAACATGATTGTTGCCGCGCCGAGCGATGAAAACGAATGCCGCCTGCTGCTTTCGACCTGCTATCAGGCAAACGCCCCCGCCGCCGTCCGTTATCCGCGCGGCACGGGAACAGGCGCGCCCGTTTCAGACGACCTCGAAACCGTAGCCATCGGCAAAGGCATCATCCGCCGCCAAGGCGAGAAAACCGCATTCATCGCCTTCGGCAGCATGGTTGCCCCCGCATTGGCGGTTGCCGAAAAACTGAACGCCACCGTCGCCGATATGCGCTTCGTCAAACCGATAGACGAAGAACTCATCGTCCGCCTCGCCCAAAGCCACGACTACATCATTACTGCCGAAGAAAACGCCGAACAAGGCGGCGCAGGCAGCGCGGTGCTGGAAGTATTGGCGAAACACGGCATCTGCAAACCCGTTTTACTTTTGGGTGTTGCCGACACCGTAACCGAACACGGCGACCCGAAAAAACTTTTGGACGATTTGGGCTTGAGTGCCGACGCAATGGAAAAACGCATACGCGGTTGGCTGCCGGCGGCTTGAGCTAAAGCTGCGA
>NZ_KV794942.1:0-349 GCF_001808875.1 Neisseria sp. HMSC064E01 | reverse complement strand
GGGGATTTTGGGGAATTTTGCAAAGGTCTCGACCTGCGGCATCGTAGCCGAAGGTCTCTTTGCTGCCGTCGGGATAGAGGGCGAGGGTAAGGTTTTGGTCGGCGTCGTAATGGTATTCGGTGTGCTGTCCCAGCGCGTCGGTAATACGCGCCAGCTGCCCTTCGGGGGTGTAGGCCAGTTTGGTTTCGTAACCGGAACAGTCGGTAATGAGGTCGGGCCGGTGGTTTTCATTGTAGTGATAGGCGGTGCTGCTGCCGTTCGGATCGGTCACCGACAGCAACAGACCGTTGTCGGCATATTCGAAACGGGTGGTATGCTTCAGCGGGTCGGTATGGGTCAGCAGGTTGCC
>NZ_KV794941.1:1073-1333 GCF_001808875.1 Neisseria sp. HMSC064E01 | reverse complement strand
AGGGGCGGACAATGGAATGAAATAGACTTTGACGCGGCAGTATGGACAGTTCCCGCCCAGCGTATGAAGCACGAGAAGACCGCACCGAAACCGCCCCATGCCGTCCCGCTGGCTGACTGGACGCTTGAACTTTTGGCAGAACTGAAAGAGCTTACCGGTAATACGTCATTTCTGTTTCCCAGCAGAACCAAGACGGACGGTTTTATCAGCGACGCAACCATCAGCCGTATCATTGAGCGCATGGGCTACAAAGGCAGAGT
>NZ_KV794941.1:0-973 GCF_001808875.1 Neisseria sp. HMSC064E01 | reverse complement strand
AAAGAGTTTATGCAATGGTATAGCGACTTTTTACGGGAACGGTATAACCAAGCATTGCAAATGATTCAAGATGGCAAGACGGATTAGAGGTCGTCTGAAAATATCCGCTTCGATTTTTTGTGGTGTTTTTATTAGTTTAGAGGTGTCAAATGCTTCCACATGTCGCATATCCAAGATACATTGCAGCATATAGCCAAAAATATTCAGCTATATTCAATATTACTAATAGCCCTGAATTTGAGGACGCGCTAGGAGTTCTTAGTTGGCAAGCCAAAAGGGTGTTGACTAGAACATTTCAAAGCCTTGAAAAATTTGAGCATGGTGTATCGCTATGGAGTTATAAGGAAACTTACAAGGTTTCTTTAGTTGAGGAGCAGGTTAATGACGCGTTAGAGAAGTATCAGGAAAAGTATGGAGACCCTATCGATTATTCAGAGTATTTTTATCCCGTGATAGAAGAGTTGCACTTTGGGCAAAGTCTGGAGATGCGCCTAGAAATGCAGTATTTCATCACGGCTAAGGCTATTTATGAGTATGTTTCAAACTTCAAAGACAAGCCATCGCAAGAAAACTTTAATCAATTTAGGACAATAGCAAACTTAATTACAACATCCATAGAGTTTATGTCTTTGGAGTTGAGAAAAGACCAAATCAGCATAGAGGCAATAACAGAAAATGCCCGAAAAGCAGGCAAAGCCAGGCAAAGCCCCTATGAAAAAGCGGGAACGATAGCTGCCGTAAATCAGTTATTGGAAGAAAGAAAGGAAATGCTGAATGAAAAAGGGGGGAAAGCCAAATTAATCCGTTTAATTTTCGAAAAAATTAATAACGATGAAATACCAGCCCCTGACATTCCATCGGAAAAAACAGTTAAATACTGGATAAAACAGTTTCAGAAAAATATGAAATCAACAAACTGATTTTAGGGAAGTAACATGCTGCTTCCTTAACAGCCGCCCACATGGGCGGCTAT